>NZ_PTSR01000049.1:0-17046 GCF_002965345.1 Escherichia sp. MOD1-EC5950 | reverse complement strand
TACGGTATTCCGCCGCCGGATGGCAGGGCGACATGGATTTACCGCCGCAGCCGCTGATACCTTACGCCGACTGGTAAGTTTTCAGATAGCGCCTCTCTTAATGCCGCTGCGATCGGGTATACTCGGGCGGCAATCTGGGATTTCCGGGGGGAGACAATTTGCGCGTTAGTCGCTCGTTAACAATTAAGCAGATGGCAATGGTGGCGGCCGTTGTCATGGTATTCGTTTTTGTTTTTTGCACTGTTTTGCTGTTTCATCTGGTACAGCAGAACCGCTATAACACGGCTACGCAACTGGAAAGCATTGCTCGCTCTGTCCGCGAACCCTTATCTTCCGCCATTTTGAAAGGTGATATTCCGCAGGCGGAAGCTATTCTTGCCAGTATAAAACCGGCGGGTGTGGTCAGCCGCGCCGATGTTGTATTACCTAACCAGTTCCAGGCGCTACGTAAAAGTTTTATTCCAGAGCGCCCGGTGCCAGTGATGTTCACCCGATTGTTTGAGTTACCGGTACAAATCTCGCTGGGCATCTACTCGCTGGAGCGTCCGGCCACCCCGCAGCCGATTGCCTATCTGGTGTTACAGGCAGATTCCTTCCGCATGTACAAGTTCGTGATGAGCACCGTCTCTACGTTAGTGACCATTTACTTACTTTTGTCACTCATCCTGACGGTGGCGATTAGCTGGTGCATTAACCGACTGATATTACATCCTTTACGTAATATTGCTCGCGAACTAAACGCCATTCCACCGCAAGAGATTGTTGGTCATCAACTGGCCTTGCCGCGTCTGCATCAGGACGACGAAATCGGTATGCTGGTGCGCAGTTACAACCTTAATCAGCAATTGTTGCAGCGCCATTATGAAGAACAGTGCGAAAATGCGATGCGCTTCCCGGTGTCGGATTTGCCAAACAAAGCCTTGCTGATGGAGATGCTGGAGCAGGTGGTTGCACGTAAACAAACCACCGCACTGATGATCATCACTTGTGAAACGCTGCGTGATACCGCAGGCGTGCTGAAAGAGGCGCAGCGGGAAATCCTGCTACTGACGCTGGTGGAGAAAATCAAATCTGTGCTGTCGCCACGCATGATCCTCGCACAGGTCAGCGGCTATGACTTCGCTGTTATCGCTAACGGCGTACAGGAGCCGTGGCACGCTATCACATTAGGTCAGCAAGTGCTTACTATCATGAGCGAGCGTTTGCCAATTGAACGTATTCAACTGCGTCCACACTGTAGCATTGGTGTGGCGATGTTCTATGGCGATCTTACTGCCGAACAACTTTATGGTCGTGCTATTTCAGCGGCGTTTACTGCTCGTCATAAAGGGAAGAATCAAATTCAGTTCTATGATCCGCAGCAGATGGAAGAAGCTCAACAGCGGCTGACGGAAGAGAGCGATATCCTTAATGCACTGGAAAATCATCAGTTTGCTATTTGGTTGCAGCCACAGGTGGAGATGACCAGTGGCAAATTAGTCAGTGCGGAAGTGTTGTTGCGTATCCAGCAACCGGATGGTAGTTGGGAATTGCCGGATGGGCTAATCGATCGAATTGAGTCCTGTGGACTGATGGTTACCGTTGGTCATTGGGTGCTGGAGGAGTCCTGTCGGCTGCTTGCCGCCTGGCAAGAGCGCGGCATTATGCTGCCGTTGTCGGTGAACCTCTCGGCGCTACAGCTTATGCACCCGAATATGGTGCCGGATATGCTGGAGTTGTTAACCCGCTATCGCATTCAGCCGGGAACGCTGATTCTGGAAGTGACAGAGAGTCGACGTATTGATGACCCGCAAGCGGCGGTGGCGATCCTCCGTCCGCTGCGAAATGCCGGAGTACAGGTGGCACTGGATGATTTCGGCATGGGTTACGCAGGGCTACGTCAGTTGCAGCATATGAAATCGTTGCCAATAGACGTGCTGAAAATCGACAAAATGTTCGTTGAAGGCTTGCCAGAAGATAGCAGCATGATTACCGCAATTATCATGCTGGCGCAAAGTCTGAACCTACAAATGATTGCCGAAGGCGTGGAGACTGAAGCGCAACGCGACTGGCTGGCAAAAGCGGGCGTGGGTATTGCCCAGGGCTTCCTTTTTGCACGGCCACTCCCCATTGAAATCTTCGAAGAGAGTTACCTGGAAGATAAATAACTACCCCAAACTGATTACAAAACTTTAAAAAGTGCTGGTTTGTGCGAGCCAGCTCAAACTTTTTAACCTTTTTGTTTCAATTATGATCCAGGTACATTTCTGTGATGTTGTCTGGGTGTTATTTTAAGGCCGCAGGTACACCATAACCTTACAAGACCTGTGGTTTTACTAAAGGACACCCTATGAAGACCTCTCTGTTTAAAAGCCTTTACTTTCAGGTCCTGACAGCGATAGCCATTGGTATTCTCCTTGGCCATTTCTATCCTGAAATAGGCGAGCAAATGAAACCGCTTGGCGACGGATTCGTTAAGCTCATTAAGATGATCATCGCTCCCGTCATCTTTTGTACTGTCGTAACTGGCATTGCGGGCATGGAAAGCATGAAGGCGGTCGGTCGTACCGGCGCTGTCGCACTGCTTTACTTTGAAGTTGTCAGTACCATCGCGCTGATTATTGGTCTTATCATCGTTAACGTCGTGCAGCCTGGTGCCGGAATGAACGTCGATCCGGCAAGTCTTGATGCGAAAGCGGTCGCGGTTTACGCCGCGCAGGCGAAAGATCAGGGCATTGTCGCCTTCATTATGGATGTCATCCCGGCGAGTGTTATTGGCGCATTTGCCAGCGGTAACATCCTGCAGGTGCTGTTGTTTGCCGTCCTGTTTGGTTTTGCGCTCCATCGTTTGGGTAGCAAAGGCCAACTGATTTTTAACGTTATCGAAAGTTTCTCACAGGTCATCTTCGGCATTATCAATATGATCATGCGCCTGGCACCCATTGGTGCGTTTGGGGCGATGGCGTTTACTATCGGTAAATACGGCGTCGGCACACTGGTGCAACTGGGGCAGCTCATTATCTGCTTCTACATCACCTGTATCCTGTTTGTGGTGCTGGTACTGGGTTCAATCGCTAAAGCGACCGGTTTCAGTATCTTCAAATTTATCCGTTATATCCGTGAAGAATTGCTGATTGTTCTGGGGACGTCTTCTTCCGAGTCAGCGCTGCCGCGTATGCTCGACAAGATGGAGAAACTCGGTTGCCGGAAATCGGTGGTGGGATTGGTTATCCCAACAGGCTACTCGTTTAATCTTGACGGAACATCGATATACTTGACGATGGCGGCGGTGTTTATCGCCCAGGCCACCAACAGTGAGATGGATATCGTCCACCAAATCACGCTGTTAGTTGTGTTGCTGCTTTCTTCCAAAGGGGCGGCAGGGGTAACGGGCAGTGGCTTTATCGTGCTGGCGGCGACGCTTTCAGCCGTGGGTCATTTACCGGTGGCTGGTCTGGCGCTGATCCTCGGCATCGACCGCTTTATGTCGGAAGCTCGTGCGCTGACTAATCTTGTCGGTAATGGTGTCGCAACTATCGTGGTAGCGAAGTGGGTTAAAGAACTGGACCACAAAAAACTGGATGATGTGCTGAATAATCGTGCGCCGGATGGCAAAACGCACGAATTATCCTCTTAATCTCACTACTTATGCCCGCACTCCCTTCCCCGAGTGCGGGTGTTTGCGCATAATTGACCCCTGTCCCGAACTGACCCCCTGGGTGAGTTCGGGTTTATTTCACTTCCTCCGTGACATTTTCATGTTCTTGCGGTCTAACACGAAGTGTTTTTAACGTCATTCAGACTGACCGACAACGGGCAGTCTTTTATTACCAGGATAGTTGATCAGGGGTTCACATGCAGGGCACAAAAATTCGACTTTTAGCGGGCGGTTTGCTGGTGATGGCCACTGCTGGCTATGTGCAGGCAGATGCGCTCCAGCCTGATCCAGCATGGCAACAGGGGACGCTCTCCAACGGTTTACAGTGGCAAGTGCTGACCACGCCTCAGCGTCCCAGCGATCGTGTTGAAATTCGCCTGCTGGTTAATACCGGTTCGCTCGCTGAAAGTACACAACAGAGCGGTTACAGCCACGCTATTCCTCGTATTGCGCTAACGCAAAGCGGTGGCCTGGAAGCAGCACAGGCACGTTCATTGTGGCAACAGGGGATCGACCCTAAGCGTCCAATGCCGCCGGTGATCGTCTCTTATGACACCACGCTGTTTAATCTTAGTTTGCCAAATAACCGTAACGACCTGCTGAAAGAAGCGCTCTCTTATCTGGCGAATACGACCGGCAAGCTGACCATCACGCCAGAAACGGTAAACCATGCGTTGCAAAGCCAGGACATGGTGGCAACCTGGCCAGCCGACACCAAAGAAGGCTGGTGGCGCTATCGTTTGAAAGGATCTACCTTGCTAGGTCACGATCCTGCTGATTCGCTGAAACAACCCGTTGAGGCGGCGAAAATTAAAGATTTCTACCAGAAATGGTACACCCCAGATGCTATGACGCTGCTGGTGGTGGGTAATGTTGATGCGCGCTCGGTTGTCGACCAAATCAACAAAACCTTTGGCGAATTGAAAGGCAAACGTGAAACACCGGCACCAGTGCCGACGCTTTCTCCGCTGCGCGCCGAAGCGGTAAGCATTATGACTGACGCAGTGCGTCAGGACCGGTTATCCATTATGTGGGATACGCCGTGGCAGCCGATTCGTGAGTCAGCGGCGCTCCTGCGCTACTGGCGTGCTGATCTGGCCCGTGAGGCGCTGTTCTGGCATGTTCAGCAAGCACTAAGCGCCAATAACAGCAAAGATATCGGCCTCGGTTTTGACTGCCGTGTGCTGTATCAGCGTGCGCAATGTGCCATCAACATCGAGTCGCCAAACGACAAACTGAACAGCAACCTGAATCTGGTTGCGCGTGAACTGGCGAAAGTTCGTGATAAAGGCCTGCCAGAAGAAGAGTTCAACGCTCTGGTTGCGCAAAAGAAACTGGAGTTACAGAAACTGTTTGCTGCTTATGCGCGAGCTGATACCGATATTCTGATGGGGCAGCGGATGCGTTCACTGCAAAATCAGGTCGTCGATATCGCGCCAGAGCAATATCAGAAACTGCGTCAGGATTTTCTTAACAGCCTGACGGTAGAAATGTTAAATCAGGATCTGCGTCAGCAGTTGTCGAACGACATGGCATTAATTCTGCTGCAGCCGAAAGGTGAGCCGGAATTTAACATGAAAGGATTGCAGGCCGCCTGGGATCAAATCATGGCACCATCTACTGCGGCTGCCGCCACATCTGTAGCCGCAGATGATGTGCATCCTGAAGTGACGGATATTCCACCCGCACAGTAATGCCTGATGGTGATGAGTTAGCACAACCATCAGGCATTTATGGAAGAGCTGGATAGAGGAGTAACACTTTATCCAGCCTTTTGCATATGCTGCTTTTACGCTGGCATCGCCTCACGCGGGATAATCGCGCCGCGATACTGAATCACGGTGCTGGCAGTCAAATGCCCGCGTTTTGCCGCTTCTTCTGCACTGCCGCCGGTAAGGCGTACCGCCAAATAACCGGCGCTGAAAGAGTCGCCCGCAGCGGTGGTATCGATCACTTTTTCTTTCGGCAGTTTTACCGCCGGAACGTCCACTAACCCTTCGCCCACAATGGACACCAGGCAAGAATCTGCGCCGCGTTTCACCACCACTTCTTTCACGCCCGCGTTATGGGTACGCGCAATGACGTCTTCCACCGGCTGTTGACCCCACAGCGCATCTTCATCATCCAGCGTCAGGAAAGCGATGTCCGTGCATTCCAGCATTTGCTGGTAGACCTGCTGCGTCTCTTCTTTGCTGGCCCACAGGCGTGGACGGTAGTTATTGTCGAAAATTACTTTCCCGCCATTGGCGCGGCATTCGCGCAGCAGAGAAAGCAGTTTTTCGCGACTGGTGGGGCTTAAGATCGCCAGGCTAATGCCGCTCAGATAGAGATAATCAAAATTCGCCAGTTCTGCACAAATCGCCGCCGATTGCTCGCTCTCCAGCCAGAATTTGGCCGCGGCTTCGTTACGCCAGTAGTAGAAAGTCCGTTCGCCGGTGCTGTCGGTTTCAATGTAATAAAGACCCGGCAGACGGTTTTCCATCCGTTGGGTCAGGGAAGTATCGACGTTCTCTCCGTGCCAGGCGTCCAGCATCTGCTGACTAAAACTGTCCGTTCCCAGCGCCGTTACGTAATGAACGGTTAATGCCGCAGGATCGACCTGACGAGCGATGTAGACGGAAGTGTTCAGGGTATCGCCGCCGAAACCGCGCTTAACGTCTGCGCCTTTCTCGGAAAGCTCAATCATGCATTCGCCAATCACGGCAATCTTTTTGGACATAGTCGTGAACCTGATCTGTAAAAAATTAGCGTTAGTTTGCGCTGCGGTGGTTTGTTGGTCAACTATATTAAAACACTGTTCCATTATTTTTTTGAGCCAGAACGTATTCCTGAGAAATTCCGTCGTTGCGCGGGCAAATTAACTCCTCTCTGGCGGTAAAGTTCTGCCGTAGCGCGCCGATAATATTTGTCGAGTCCGGCCAGTATCACTTTTAAACACAGGACATCTTCGATGATAAGGCAGGTTATCCAGCGAATAAGCAACCCTGAAGCAAGCATCGAGAGCTTGCAGGAACGGCGTTTTTGGTTGCAATGTGAGCGAGCTTACACCTGGCAGCCGATTTACCAGACTTCCGGGCGATTGATGGCCGTGGAGCTTTTAACGGTTGTCACGCATCCCGATAATCCTTTGCAACGACTGCCGCCAGATCGTTATTTTGCCGAAATCACCGTCAGGCATCGGATGGATGTGGTGAAAGAACAGATTGATTTACTAGCGAAAAAAGCCGCGTTCTTTGCTGAGCACGGTCTGCTGGCATCGGTTAATATTGATGGTCCTACACTTCTCGCCCTGCGTCAGCGGCCGGAGATTTTACGCCAGATTGACCGTCTTCCCTGGCTGCGCTTTGAACTGGTGGAACACATCCGCCTGCCGAAAGATTCAACATTTGCCTCAATGTGCGAATTTGGCCCGCTGTGGCTGGATGATTTTGGCACCGGGATGGCAAACTTTTCTGCGCTAAGTGAAGTGCGTTATGACTACATCAAAATCGCTCGCGAGTTGTTTGTGATGCTGCGCCAGTCTCCGGAAGGCCGCACGCTCTTTTCCCAGCTTTTGCATTTGATGAACCGCTACTGCCGCGGCGTGATTGTCGAAGGTGTCGAGACTGAGGAAGAATGGGGCGATGTGCAAAATTCTCCCGCATTCGCTGCACAAGGCTGGTTTCTTTCGCGCCCTGCGCCGATAGAAACGCTGGATTCAGTGGCGCTGGCTCTGTAAGCCGCCTCATTTTTCGCCTGGCTGGACTATCTTTAGGACTGGCACAGGAAGAACATGAGGAAGCGAACTATGAGCAAGGCAGGCAAAATAACCGCTGCGATTTCAGGGGCTTTCTTGTTGTTGGTCGTCGTGGCGATCATTTTGATTGCGACTTTTGACTGGAATCGTCTCAAACCGACCATCAACCAGAAAGTCTCTGCGGAATTGAATCGCCCCTTCGCTATTCGTGGCGATCTGGGCGTGGTGTGGGAGCGGCAAAAACAAGAAACCGGCTGGCGTAGCTGGGTGCCGTGGCCTCATGTGCACGCAGAAGACATCATTCTCGGCAACCCGCCGGATATTCCCGAAGTAACGATGGTGCATTTGCCGCGCGTAGAAGCAACGCTGGCTCCGCTGGCGCTGCTGACCAAAACGGTCTGGTTGCCGTGGATCAAGCTGGAAAAGCCTGATGCGCGCCTGATTCGCCTCTCTGAAAAGAACAACAACTGGACGTTCAACCTCGGCAACGATGACAACAAAGACGCGAATGCAAAACCGTCGGCGTGGTCGTTTCGGCTGGATAATATTCTGTTCGATCAAGGGCGGATCGCTATTGATGACAAAGTAAGCAAAGCGGATCTGGAGATTTTTGTTGATCCGTTAGGCAAGCCGTTGCCGTTCAGCGAAGTGACCGGATCGAAAGGTAAAACGGATCAAGAAAAGGTGGGCGATTACGTTTTTGGCCTGAAAGCACAAGGGCGCTATAACGGCGAACCACTCATGGGGACGGGTAAAATTGGCGGTATGCTAGCGCTGCGTGGTGAAGGGACACCGTTTCCGGTACAGGCTGATTTTCGCTCCGGTAACACCCGTGTCGCTTTTGATGGCGTGGTGAATGACCCAATGAAAATGGGCGGCGTCGATTTACGGCTTAAATTTTCTGGCGATTCGCTGGGTGATCTCTACGAACTGACCGGCGTTCTGTTGCCCGATACGCCGCCGTTTGAAACCGATGGCCGACTGGTAGCGAAAATCGACACTGAAAAATCGTCGGTCTTTGATTATCGCGGCTTTAACGGGCGCATTGGTGATAGCGATATTCACGGTTCTCTGGTCTACACCACCGGCAAACCACGACCAAAACTGGAAGGTGACGTCGAGTCGCGGCAGTTACGGCTGGCAGATCTGGGGCCGTTGATTGGCGTTGATTCCGGGAAAGGTGCGGAAAAGTCGAAACGGTCTGAACAGAAGAAGGGCGAAAAGAATGTTCAGCCTGCGGGCAAAGTGCTGCCATATGACCGCTTCGAAACCGATAAATGGGATGCGATGGATGCCGATGTCCGTTTTAAAGGTCGGCGCATTGAGCATGGCAGCAGTCTGCCGATTAGCGATCTTTCTACCCATATCATCCTCAAAAACGCCGACCTGCGCCTGCAACCGCTGAAATTTGGCATGGCGGGCGGCAGTATTGCGGCGAACATTCATCTGGAAGGGGATAAAAAACCGATGCAGGGTCGGGCGGATATTCAGGCTCGTCGGCTGAAACTGAAAGCGTTGATGCCGGATGTGGCGCTGATGCAGAAAACACTGGGTGAAATGAACGGCGATGCTGAACTACGCGGTAGCGGCAACTCGGTGGCGGCGCTGCTGGGAAATAGTAATGGCAACCTGAAACTGTTGATGAATGACGGGCTGGTGAGCCGTAACCTGATGGAGATTGTCGGCTTGAACGTCGGTAACTACATTGTCGGTGCGATTTTTGGTGATGACGAGGTACGGGTGAACTGCGCGGCGGCGAATCTGGATATTGCCAACGGCGTGGCGCGTCCGCAGATTTTTGCTTTCGATACTGAGAATGCGTTGATTAATGTTACCGGCACGGCAAGTTTTGCTTCGGAGCAACTGGATTTAACTGTCGATCCAGAGAGCAAAGGTATTCGGATTATCACGCTGCGTTCGCCGCTGTATGTCCGCGGAACGTTCAAAAATCCGCAGGCAGGGGTGAAAGCAGGGCCGTTGATTGCCCGTGGTGCTGTTGCGGCAGCACTGGCAACGCTGGTGACACCTGCGGCGGCATTACTGGCGTTGATATCACCTTCAGAAGGTGAAGCTAATCAGTGCCGGATGATTTTGTCGCAGATGAAGAAGTGATGATAATTGCCGGATGTCTGGCATCCGGCAATTAAACAGATTTAGATTGTTGGCAAAGTGTGCTTTGTTCATGCCGGATGCGGCGTGAACGCCTTATCCGGCCTACTAATCCTTGCGAATTCAATACATTGTATGGAAATTCAGGCCTGATAAGCGTAGCGCATCAGGCTTTTCACTCTTATTACAACGACTGATGTCGCGTCTCATGCGTCAGCAGCAGAGCGATTAGCGTCAAGCCGGCCATCGCCGCCAGATATAACCCTACCGCACCTAACCCGTAGTGAGTCTGCAGCCAGGCCGCGATATACGGTGCAACGGAAGCCCCGAGAATCGACGATACGTTGTAAGAGAATGATGCTCCGGTGTAACGCACTTCCGTTGGGAACAGCTCTGGCAACAGCGCGCCCATTGGCCCGAAGGTCAGCCCCATCAGACTTAACCCCAGCAGCAGGAAGGCAAAAACCAGAATCGGGTTGCCAGAACCGAGCAGTGGGTTAAAGGCGAACAGTGCGAACAGGATGATCAGTGTGGTGATGATTACCATGCTTTTACGACGACCAAAGGCATCAGCCAGCAATCCGGCTACCGGCACCATCACGCCAAAACCGATTACTGCCATCATCAGCATCCACAGCACTTCATTGCGCGGCAGGCCAAGCCCGACTGGCGCGGCGGCGGTACTGAAGGTCATTGAATAGACGGTCATGATGTAAAACAGCGTATAGGTCGCCAGCATGATAAAGGTGCCGAGTACCGTAACGCGTACGTGTTTGGTCAGCAGCGTACCCAGCGGGATCTTCACCTGCTTTTTCGCTTTAGCGACTTTCTCAAACACCGGCGACTCATGCAGCGACACGCGAACATACAGGCCGATAATCACCAGCACCGCCGAGAAGATAAACGGCACGCGCCAGCCCCAGCTCATAAACTGCTCGTCGGTTAGCAGCCAGGAAAGCAGCAGGAAAGTGCCGTTGGCAAAGAAGAAGCCAATCGGTGCGCCCAACTGCGGGAAGGAGCCATACAGCGCACGTTTACGCGGCGGCGCATTTTCGGTCGCCAGCAGCGCTGCGCCGCCCCATTCACCGCCTAATCCCAGGCCCTGACCAAATCGAGCCAGCGCCAGCAGCAGCGGGGCGAAAATACCAATCGTTGCGTAGCCAGGCAGCAGGCCGATGACCACCGTCGAAATTCCCATCGTTAGCAAAGAGGCGACCAGCGTCGCTTTACGCCCAACGCGATCGCCAAAATGACCAAACACGGCAGAGCCGATGGGGCGCGCGACGAAAGCGATAGCGAAGGTCGCGAGCGACTGTAGTGTCGCCGCCGCCGGATCGCCCTGCGGGAAGAAGATATGCGGGAATACAATAACGGCCGCAGTGGCGTAAATGTAGAAGTCGAAAAACTCAATGGCCGTGCCAATGAGGGAGGCGACAAGGACTTTATTACGCGAGTTGATCGGCGTGTATTCTTGCTCGTTGTCGAGTGTTGTGGCTGTTGCTTGCATAATCTTTTCTTATTTTTTGTCTAACGAATAGCCATATTACGCACAGCAAAAGTGATATTTCAATGTGTAACAAACCACGAAAACGACTAAAAACCAGGCAAAAAGGGGATAATGTTTAGGCTGGTGATTTTTCTTCTATGAAATGCTTCACATAATTTCATAAATAGTCGATAAAACTGGTTTTAGGTTAAATAAAAGTTACCAACTGGATTTATATGCTGGGCTTATGAGTTGGCATGAAATTGTTTGCTCCTGAAGCGATACTGAAGAGGCGCAGGGGGAAGAGTTTCAGGAGGTTATGTGCGCGTTATAGCCGGATGCGATGCAGGAGCATCTTACCCGGCCAGGGGGGAGCCAGACCGAATAAATTCGTAGGTCGGATAAAGCGTTTGCGCCGCATCCGGCATATTTTAATGTTGTGTTTTACCCGGCATTCGCGGGTCATCTTTGTACTCGGCGGTGGCAATCCACGCCGCGCAAAACAGCGTCAGACGGGCGAAGAAGTAGAAAAATGCCATCAGCCCCAGCACGGAACCAAAGGCTGCGCCGGAGGGGGATTTCATCAGCGATGGCAGGGTGTAGGTCATCACAATTTTAATCACTTCAAAACCAATAGCTGCGATGAATGTCCCGCGAATTAGCGCCTTTTTCCGTGGGCGGTGACGCGGCAGCCGCCAGAAGATCCAGAAGAAAAGCAGATAGTTGGCGAAGATGGAAATCGCCAGGCCAATCAATCGCCACGTCGGTTTCAGCCACTCAATGCTATTAAGGTGTAATGCGCTAATAATCATTTGCTGCGCAGAACCGGCAACGGAGGTGATTGAGAGCGTCACAATCAGCGCAATCAACAAGCCAATCAGCGAAATAAAATCACGCAGATATTTAACCCAGAATTTTTCTTGATCTTGCGGCGAACGTTCCCAGACATCACGCGACTGGGCGCGAATCGCTTCACGTAAATTGCCCATCCAGTTGATGCCGGAATAAAGTGCCACCGCCAGGCCAACAAGACCTACGGTAGTACGCTGCTGAACAGCGGTGTTGATGGTGTTTTTCAACGTGGCGGCAAGCGTTGGATCGCTGATGTTTTGCAGAATTTTGTCGAAGATATCCTGTAACAGCATCGGATGCGAAGCCAGCACAAAACCCCCAGCGGCAAACGACACCATCAAAATCGGGATCATCGACAAAAACGAGAAATAGGTGATCGCTGCGCCAAACTGATTACCCAGTCGATCGTTAAAGCGTTCAGTCGCGCGAATCAGGTGCGCGATGATCGGTTGGCGTTGGACTTTTTCGGCGGTGGTGGTGACAGTTTCCAGCACCTGGCTGACTTTGCCGCCTTTATCGCTATTATCCAGATGCTTAATCGGCTCATGCTCCAGATCCTGGGTGGGACGTTTGATCTCGTTTTCCTGCGTCATCCGCTCTTTAGTCCTTCAGTCGTTGTCTGTCTTAAAAAGTATAGTCGGTCAGTCCAGGTGCTCTTTCATTACGCCTGCGACCCACTGCATAAACAGGTTTACACGGCGGGAAAGCTCCCGACGCTGAGGGTAAACCAGGGAAATGGAGAGTGGAGCGGCACGATAGCTGGGCAACACTTCAATAAGCCGTCCGGCGCGCAGGGCTTCGCGCACGGCGATGCGGGGGATCTGAATAATCCCCAGCCCCGCCAGACCGGCGGCGAGATAGGTTTCGCTACTGTTTACCGTCAACATGCCGCCGGACTTAAACCACTGGACGCCATGACCACTGGCGACCTCAAAACCCAATGGGTGCACGCCCAGATGTTGCGTGTAATGCACTACCGCGTGTGAAGTCAGATCGTCGGGATTTTGCGGATAACCAAAGCGCGTCAGATAGTGCGGACTGGCACAGTTGACCATCGTCAGTTTGCCGAGTGGACGGGTGATGAGTCCATCGTCGGGTAACGTACCTGTGCGAACCACACAATCAAAGCCATCATGAAGAATATCTACCTGACGGTCGCTGCTGCTTAATTCGAGTTCAATACCCGGATACTGATACAGAAAATCGGGTAACCGCGGCAGCAACAAATTTTTCGCCATTCCGACCGGGATATCGACGCGCAATTTACCGCTGATGCTGGTGGTATCCTGCAAAAACAGGCCGTCCAGTTCGTTGAGATTACTCAACACATCTTTCGCCCGTTGATAATAGGTCATACCATCCGGCGTCAGTTGTACCCGCCGCGTGGTACGCTGGAGGAGCTGGGTGCCAAGCTGGTTTTCCAGTGCCTGGATTTGACGCGAGACGCTACCTTTCGGCAGAGCAAAGAAATCTGCCGCGCGGGAAAAACTTTCCAGCTCCGCGACTTTGATGAACAACTGCATTGCGTGAATTTTATCCATTTCTTTGACCGATTGTTGTTCACAGCGAAACAGTAACGCGCATATCGCATTATTTATTGTTTTTTCTAACATCTAATGCATGATTTCACAACGGTGCAACGCAGAAAGTGAGGATATTTTAGAGAATAAAGGGTGGATTAGCGTTCCCTGAATAGAGAAATAACCAGCAGAAGGTCATAATTTTGACTCATTTCATAAAATGCACAAACAGCGTATTGCGGATTAGTGCGCAATCTAATCATTTTCTTTAACCGTAGACGTTATTAAAACGAGCGATAAATCTACTTTACTTGCCTGAATGCGGTGCAAAATATAAGGAATTCCTTAAGAATTTTTTAAATAGTGCCCTCGACATGTAATTTCGGGCATTTAGCTGTAACTATTTATATCGGTAACTATTTTCTACGTTTCATCTCTGTAGAATGGCCACCGCCAAATGGCGAATTCTTATTTTGTCTCTCGGGTAATACCCTTCCACTACTTAAGTCTTTTTAACGTATTCAGGTGGAGATTCAGTAATGCAAATAATCATGTTTGACAGGCAGTCAATATTTATTCATGGAATGAAAATCAGTTTACAACAGCGTATTCCAGGGGTAGGTATTCAGGGCGTCAGTCAGGCAGATGAGCTATGGCAAAGACTTGAAAGCTATCCCGAAGCCTTAGTGATGTTGGATGGCGATCAAGACGGTGAATTTTGCCAGTGGTTATTGCAAAAAACCGTGGTGCAATTTCCTGATATTAAAGTGTTAATCACGGCGACGGATTGCAACAAACGATGGTTGCAGGAGGTTATCCACTTTAATGTGATGGCCATTGTGCCGCGTGATTCAACCGTTGAGACGTTCGTATTGGCGGTAAACAGTGCGGTGATGGGCATGATGTTTCTGCCCGGCGACTGGCGAACAGCGCCGGAAAAAGAGTCGAAAGATCTCGCATCATTAAGCGCCCGCCAGCGGGAAATTTTAACCATGCTGGCGGCAGGCGAATCGAATAAAGAGATTGGCCGGGCGTTAAATATCAGCACCGGAACGGTAAAGGCGCATCTGGAATCGCTTTATCGACGTCTGGAAGTGAAAAACCGAACCCAGGCGGCAATGATGTTAAATATCTCCTCCTGAAGAGGATAATTTTACAGCCAGCAGGATATTAGCGGCTGGCTGTAAAAAATATTACGGTTCGCCGTATAAACCAATTAAACGGCGTGCCACACCGTTGGTCCAGCCAAACCCGTCCTGTAACGGATATTCACCGCCGCTGCCTTCGCGGGAGATACCATCGGCAATATGGTATTTCTCGATCAGTTTGTGGTGTTCCTGGTAGAACTGATTTACCGTCTTCAGCCAGCTACGAGCGATCTCATCACCCAGATGGTCATCTCCGTACATTTTAAATCCCTGAATCGCCATCCATTGTAACGGTGCCCAGCCGTTGGGTTTATCCCACTGCTCACCGGTTTCATACTCGCTTGCCAGAATCCCGCCTGGTGTCAGTAAACGGCTTCGCACGGCATTTGCCAGACGATCGGCCTGTTCGTGGTTTGCCATGCCGACATATAACGGCACGATGGCCGCAGCGGAAAAGAGAGCCTGTTGTTCGCGCCGCCAGTCGTAATCGCGGTAGATTCCGTTTTCATCATCCCAGAGATAACGGTTTACCGCATCGCGGCGGGCGCTGGCTTTTTGGCGAAACAGCGCTTCTGTCTCTCTATCACCTTTCAGCGCCGAGATGTTGGCGATGGTACTCTCCAGTTTAAACAGGAAAGCGTTCAGGTCGATGGGGATGAACTGGGTGGTGCGAATACTCGCCAGACGACCCGCGTCACGCAGCCAGCGGGAGGAGTAATCCCAGCCAGAAGCCGCGCCCGCACGTAAATCGCGATACACTTCGTTAGGGGGGCGACCGGAATGTTTTGCGGTTTCTACGTCCTCAAGCCAGGATTCGTCGCGCGGTGTGTCACGGTCATCCCAGTAGCGGTTAAGCAGCGAACCGTCCGGCATCCTAACGACATGGCGATAGGCCTGATTGGGGATCAGCGATTCTGCACCGTCCATCCAGAAGGCATATTCCATTTTCAGATGATCAAGATAACGGCGTGCGCCGCGTACCCCATCTTCTTCAAACAGCTCCACCATCAGAGCGAAAACCGGTGGCTGTGAGCGGCTCAAATAGTAGGTGCGGTTGCCGTTGGGGATGTGGCCGTAGTTTTCGATCATCCAGGCGAAGTTATCGGCCATGCATTTCAGTAAATCTTCGCGTCCGCTTTCCGCCAGCCCCAGCATGGTGAAATAGGAATCCCAGTAGTAGGTTTCGCTAAAACGGCCTCCGGGGACAATGTACGACTGCGGCAGCGCCAGCAGAGAAGACCACGGGATGTGATCTTGCGGTTCGCGGGTTAACACTGGCCATAGCTGGTCGATATGCTCTTTTAGTGAGTTTTGTGGGTCCGATACATACTCGCTGGAGTAGACTTCCGGTAACCAGAAGTGATTTTCAACGAATCGGCGCAAGTCAAAATCACGGTGGCGGCGAACCTTACGGTAGCGGATTAATATATCCAGCGGGTCCATTTTCGGCGCACAATCGGGAAAGGTTTTACTGTCGGGGAAAATTTTTGCCGACTGAACATGTTCGAACAGTTCGAGATAGCGGTCAGCAGGCGTTAGCGCGTCAGAGGCAGGCAATCCCTCAATCATTTCGGGTTCTGGCTCTGCCTCGAGCATCTCATCCAGTTTTAATTCATACGGATCCAGCTCATAACAGAGATCGACTTCGATCGTCAGTTCGTCTGGATTAGGGGTTTGAATTTTCTGATTGAGCATAAGGATCCGACCTCCGAAATTCGTCGCTAATTATCGGGCTTTCCTTTAAGGGTAGTCATTCGTTCCGCCTGGTGGGCGACAAAGCGTGCGGTAGATCACGTTTATTAATGGAGAAAAAATATAACTCACTAATATTCAAAGAGAATATTATATATGTTGTTTCCCGTCATTCTTCACTTTCGGAATATTCATGTAATCTGTTGAGAAATCAGGATATGTCATTGTTGTTACGAATAAGAGTAGCGGCTACCTGTGTAACAATGCAGAAGGTCACCAACTTTTTTGTAATTAAAATAAAAATTAATAAAGAAATGCCAAAATATACATTTGTTTTAATAAGCTATAAATATAATATTATTGGCGATAACTGATTATATAAATAACGTTATTTCACTCTTAGGATTTTGTTATTTAAATTACACCGGCAACTCCTTGCGTCTATTACAGATAAATCCTACTTTTTTATTGCCTTCAAATAAATTTAAGGAGTTCGAAATGGACCAGAAGTTGTTAACGGATTTCCGCTCAGAACTACTAGATTCACGTTTTGGCGCAAAGGCAATTTCCACTATCGCGGAATCGAAACGTTTTCCGCTGCATGAAATACGCGATGACATCGCATTCCAGATTATCAATGATGAATTATTTCTCGACGGTAACGCCCGTCAGAATCTGGCGACTTTCTGCCAGACCTGGGACGATGAAAATGTCCATAAATTGATGGATTTGTCGATAAATAAAAACTGGATCGACAAAGAAGAATACCCGCAATCTGCAGCAATTGACCTGCGTTGCGTAAACATGGTTGCTGATCTGTGGCACGCGCCTGCGCCGAAAAACGGTCAGGCCGTTGGCACCAACAC
>NZ_PTSR01000048.1:0-18620 GCF_002965345.1 Escherichia sp. MOD1-EC5950 | reverse complement strand
AAGCATCGCATCCGACATTATTGCGGCGCTGGAGTTTGGCAACAGTGCCGGATGCGGTGCGAATGCCTTATCCGGCCTACGGTTGGGCATCATTTGAGTCACTGTAGGTCGGATAAGATGCGTAAGCATCGCATCCGACATTACTGCGGTGCTGGAGTTTGGCAGCAGTGCCGGATGCGGCGCGAGCGCTTTGTCCGGCCTACGTTTTAATGCCAGCAAAAATGGTGAATCACCTGGGTGATCAACTCGCGGGTGGGTTTAATAAACCGTGTCTCCAGATATTCATCAGGCTGATGGGCTTGATTGATTGAACCTGGTCCTAACACCAGCGTCGGGCATAGCGTCTGAATAAACGGTGCTTCGGTACAGTAGTTCACCACTTCGGTCTGTGCGCCGAGCAATTTCTCAACCACTTCAACCAGTTGATGATTCGGCGGGCACTCATAACCAGGGATCGGCGGATGCAGCTCTTCGACCGTCAGACGACCCGGCCAGCGTTCGCTTACCGGTGCCAGCGCGTCGTTGAGCAAGCCGTTAAGTTCATTGAGCGTCATGCCTGGCAGCGGACGAATATCCATATGCAACTCACAGCAGGCGCAAATTCGGTTAGATGCGTCACCGCCGTGAATATGCCCGAGGTTGAGCGTGGGATACGGTACGGTAAACGCTTCATAGTGATAGCGTTCTTTAAGGTCGTCACGTAATTGTAAAATATGGCCGATGGCGTCATGCATCAGCTCGATGGCATTCACCCCGCGTGCCGGATCGCTGGAGTGCCCCGACTGACCCATAATGCGAATGGCGTTAGAAATATGGCCTTTATGTGCGCGTACCGGTTGCAATGACGTCGGTTCGCCAATGATGGCGCAATCCGGGCGCAGGGCGGTGGTTTCGGCAAAATAACGCGCTCCGGCCATACTGGTTTCTTCATCGGCAGTCGCCAGAATGTAGAGCGGCTTTGCAAGCTTCGTAACGTCGACATCGCGTAGTGCATCAAGGATAAACGCAAAGAAGCCTTTCATGTCGGCGGTGCCCAGACCATAGAGCTTGCCGTCATGCTCAGTCAGCGTAAACGGATCGCGCGTCCAGCGCCCGTCATCAAACGGCACGGTATCGGTATGCCCCGCCAGCAACAAGCCGCCAGCGCCGTGTCCGCAACTTGCCAGCATATTAAATTTGTTGCGTGTTCCCGGCACGGGCTGCACTTCCACATTGAAGCCCAAATCTTTGAACCAACCCGCCAGCAGAGTGATTAAATCTGCATTGCTTTGATCGAGCGCTTCTTCCGTGGCGCTTATTGAAGGTGTGGCAATCAGAGCACGGTAGATCTCGATAAATGGCGGTAATTTGTTTTTCATTGTTGACACACCTCTGGTCATGATAGTATCAATATTCATGCATTAATTGTGAATAAAAATACACTAACGTTGAGCGTAATAAAACCCACCAGCCGTAAGGTGAATGTTTTACGTTTAGCCAGGCAAACAGACATAAGAAGGTGAATAGCCCCGATGTTGAATACGCTGATTGTGGGTGCCAGTGGTTACGCTGGCGCAGAGCTAGTGACCTATGTAAATCGCCATCCGCATATGAACATAACCGCTTTGACTGTTTCAGCGCAAAGCAATGATGCGGGAAAGTTAATCTCCGATTTGCATCCGCAGCTCAAAGGCATCGTTGATCTGCCGCTGCAGCCGATGTCGGATATCAGCGAGTTTAGCCCAGGGGTGGATGTGGTGTTTCTCGCCACTGCCCATGAAGTTAGCCACGATTTAGCACCGCAGTTTCTTGATGCAGGCTGTGTGGTATTCGACCTTTCCGGCGCATTCCGCGTTAACGACGCCGCCTTCTATGAAAAATATTACGGCTTTACCCATCAATACCCGGAACTGCTGGAGCAAGCCGCTTATGGTCTGGCGGAGTGGTGCGGCAATAAATTAAAAGAAGCGAATTTGATTGCGGTGCCGGGGTGTTACCCGACGGCAGCGCAGTTGGCGCTTAAACCGTTGATTGATGCCGATCTTCTAGATCTCAATCAGTGGCCGGTCATCAACGCCACCAGCGGTGTAAGCGGTGCAGGACGTAAGGCAGCGATTTCTAACAGCTTTTGTGAAGTCAGCCTGCAACCATACGGTGTCTTTACCCATCGCCATCAACCGGAGATCGCTACACACCTTGGTGCTGACGTGATCTTCACCCCGCATCTGGGCAATTTCCCGCGCGGCATTCTGGAAACGATTACCTGCCGTCTGAAACCGGGCGTGACCCAGGCGCAAGTAGCACAAGTGTTGCAACAGGCATATGCGCATAAACCGCTGGTACGGTTGTATGACAAAGGCGTTCCGGCGCTGAAAAACGTTGTCGGGCTACCGTTCTGCGATATCGGTTTTGCCGTTCAGGGCGAGCATCTGATTGTGGTGGCGACCGAAGACAACTTATTGAAAGGTGCGGCGGCACAGGCAATCCAGTGTGCCAATATTCGTTTCGGCTATGCGGAAACGCAGTCTCTTATTTAAGGGTGCAATGATGAATCCATTAATTATCAAACTGGGCGGCGTATTGCTGGATAGTGAAGAGGCGCTGGAACGGCTGTTTAGCGCACTGGTGAATTATCGCGAGTCTCATCAGCGTCCGTTGGTGATTGTTCACGGCGGCGGCTGCGTGGTGGATGAGTTGATGAAAGGGTTGAATCTGCCGGTGAAAAAGAAAAACGGCCTGCGCGTGACGCCTGCGGATCAGATAGACATTATCACTGGCGCACTGGCGGGAACGGCAAATAAAACCCTGCTGGCGTGGGCGAAGAAACATCAGATTGCTGCTGTGGGGCTGTTTCTCGGTGATGGCGACAGCGTCAAAGTGACCCAGCTCGATGAAGAGTTGGGCCATGTTGGACTGGCGCAGCCAGGTTCGCCTAAGCTTATCAACACGTTGCTGGAAAACGGTTATTTGCCGGTGGTCAGCTCTATTGGTGTGACGGACGAAGGGCAACTGATGAACGTCAATGCTGACCAGGCCGCGACGGCACTGGCGGCAACGCTGGGTGCGGATCTGATTTTGCTTTCTGATGTCAGTGGCATCCTCGACGGTAAAGGGCAACGAATTGCTGAGATGACCGCGGCGAAAGCAGAACAACTGATTGAGCAGGGCATTATTACTGACGGCATGATTGTGAAAGTGAATGCGGCGCTGGACGCTGCACGCACGCTGGGCCGCCCGGTGGACATCGCCTCCTGGCGTCATGCGGAACAGCTTCCGGCACTGTTTAACGGTATGCCGATGGGGACGCGGATTTTAGCTTAATTTTTGTTGGCCGGAGGCACAGCTTCCGGCATTGAATTTCAAAATAAGGAAACAGAGTTATGGCACTTTGGGGCGGGCGTTTTACTCAGGCAGCAGATCAACGGTTCAAACAATTTAATGACTCATTGCGCTTTGATTACCGTCTGGCGGAGCAGGATATTGTCGGCTCTGTAGCCTGGTCCAAAGCCCTGGTAACGGTAGGTGTGTTGACCGCAGAAGAGCAGGTGCAACTAGAAGAGGCGCTGAACGTGCTGCTGGAAGACGTTCGCGCCAGGCCACAACAAATCCTCGAAAGCGACGCCGAAGATATCCATAGCTGGGTGGAAGGTAAACTGATCGACAAAGTGGGTCAGTTAGGCAAAAAACTGCATACCGGGCGTAGCCGTAATGACCAGGTAGCGACTGACCTGAAATTGTGGTGCAAAGAGATGGTCAGCGAGTTGCTGGCGGCTAACCGCCAGTTGCAATCGGCGTTGGTGGAAACGGCGCAAAATAATCAGGACGCAGTGATGCCGGGTTATACCCACCTGCAACGCGCTCAACCGGTGACGTTCGCTCACTGGTGCCTGGCCTATGTTGAGATGCTGGCGCGTGATGAAAGCCGTTTGCAGGACGCGCTTAAGCGTCTGGATGTCAGCCCGTTAGGTTGTGGTGCGCTGGCGGGAACGGCCTATGACATTGACCGTGAACAACTGGCTGGCTGGCTGGGTTTTTCCTCGGCAACGCGTAACAGCCTGGACAGCGTTTCTGACCGTGATCACGTACTGGAACTGCTTTCTGCCGCCGCCATCGGCATGGTGCATCTGTCGCGTTTTGCCGAAGATCTCATTTTCTTTAACACCGGCGAAGCGGGTTTTGTCGAACTGTCTGATCGCGTGACTTCCGGTTCATCCTTAATGCCGCAGAAGAAAAACCCGGATGCGCTGGAGCTGATTCGTGGGAAATGTGGTCGTGTCCAGGGCGCATTAACCGGCATGATGATGACTCTGAAAGGGTTACCGCTGGCCTATAACAAAGACATGCAGGAAGACAAAGAGGGCTTGTTCGACGCACTCGACACCTGGCTGGATTGCCTGCATATGGCGGCGCTGGTGCTGGATGGGATTCAGGTGAAACGCCCGCGTTGTCAGGAAGCGGCGCAGCAGGGTTACGCTAACGCCACTGAACTGGCGGATTATCTGGTGGCAAAAGGCGTACCGTTCCGCGAGGCGCACCATATTGTGGGTGAAGCGGTGGTGGAAGCCATTCGTCAGGGCAAACCACTGGAAGAACTGCCGCTGGCTGAGTTGCAGAAATTCAGCAAGGTGATTGGAGAAGATGTGTATCCGATTTTGTCGTTGCAATCGTGCCTCGACAAACGTGCGGCAAAAGGCGGCGTCTCACCGCAGCAGGTGGCGCAGGCGATTGCTTTTGCAAAGGCGCGGTTGGTGTAACTTGTTTATATCGCTCCCCTGAAAACGGGGAGTTTGCCTTATCATGCCTACGTAGTGTTGCGCTTTGTAAGCCAGATAAGGCGTTTACGCCGCATCTGGCAGGAATTTATCATCATCCTGATGCCCCTGAGTTTTACGTCCAGCCACAGCCATTCTTCGTCACATTCCTTTTAATTCTTGCGTCTTCTTTACGTTTACTTTTCCTATAAAAATCATTTTCAAATACATCAAACAATACATATTTTAATTAATTGAATATAATTAATTTCTATTGCTGTGTTCATTTTTAAGATTAATGGAATTTGTTATGTAATTATTTAACGTGTTGTTTTAACGATGATGGTTAATATTGTAGACAATATTTGAGGATATTTCTGTTCCTCGGCGGAAAATTTTATTTTTAATGTGATCACGGTTGAATAATCACTTTTTCTTCCTTGTATGGTAGTAGGCATAAAATTAAGTTTAAAACGTCTATTTAAAACACAGGAGAGTGCAATAATGAAAATTATTGCTGCGGACGTTTTTGTCACTTGCCCCGGGCGTAATTTCGTTACGCTTAAAATAACCACTGAAAGCGGACTTTGTGGGTTGGGAGATGCCACATTAAATGGTCGTGAATTGTCGGTCGCTTCCTATCTGAAAGATCATCTTTGTCCACAATTAATAGGTCGCGATGCCAGCCGTATCGAAGATATCTGGCAATTCTTTTATAAAGGTGCTTACTGGCGGCGTGGCCCCGTCACGATGTCGGCAATCTCTGCCATTGATATGGCGTTATGGGATATCAAAGCTAAAGCAGCCAATATGCCGCTGTATCAACTGCTGGGTGGCGCTTCTCGCGAGGGCGTGATGGTCTATTGCCACACCACCGGGCGTACAATTGATGAAGTCCTTGAAGACTATGCAAAACACCAGCAAATGGGCTTTAAGGCGATTCGGGTGCAGTGCGGCGTGCCGGGTATGCAAACTACCTATGGCCTGGCGAAGGGAAAAGGGCTGGCTTACGAACCGGCAACCAAAGGCCAGTGGCCGGAAGAACAATTGTGGTCTTCAGAAAAGTATCTCGATTTTACGCCGAAGCTCTTTGAGGCCGTGCGCAACAAGTTCGGTTTTAATGAACATCTGTTGCATGACATGCACCATCGCCTTACCCCTATTGAAGCGGCGCGCTTTGGTAAGAGCATTGAAGATTACCGCCTGTTCTGGATGGAAGACCCGACACCTGCCGAGAATCAGGAATGTTTCCGTTTGATTCGCCAGCATACCGTGACACCAATTGCGGTCGGAGAAGTCTTTAATAGTATCTGGGATTGTAAGCAGTTAATCGAAGAGCAGTTAATTGACTATATCCGCACGACGATTACCCATGCTGGTGGAATTACCGGGATGCGACGGATTGCCGATTTTGCATCGCTTTATCAGGTGCGTACCGGTTCGCATGGCCCTTCTGATTTATCGCCCATTTGCCATGCGGCAGCGCTGCATTTTGATCTCTGGGTGCCTAACTTCGGTGTTCAGGAGTACATGGGTTATTCCGAACAAATGCTTGAGGTCTTCCCGCATAGCTGGCGCTTCGACGCGGGTTATATGCACCCAGGCGATGAACCAGGGCTGGGTATCTCCTTTGATGAGAAGCTGGCGGCGAAATATCCGTATGATCCGGCGTATCTCCCCGTTGCGCGTCTGGAAGACGGTACATTGTGGAATTGGTAGTGATTTAAGCGAAACCGTATATCTGTCGCTTAATTTATTTATTGAGTAATCAAATCTATTCAATTTTCTCAAGGAGTATAAAAATGGATGTTGATTTGCCAGGTAGTGTTGCGGGTAATAAACCGCAACGGATTCGCCGTATTCAGACGGTGGCGCTGGTTTTATTATTTATGGCGGGAATCGTTAATTTTCTCGATCGCTCATCATTGAGCGTGGCAGGCGAGGCGATTCGTGGCGAGTTAGGATTATCAGCCACAGAGTTTGGCGTTTTACTTTCTGCATTTTCTCTGTCTTATGGTTTTTCACAACTGCCTTCCGGTATTTTGTTAGATCGTTTTGGTCCACGAATTGTGTTAGGCGCAGGATTAATATTCTGGTCATTAATGCAGGCATTAACAGGAATGGTTAATTCCTTTAGCCACTTTATTATTATGCGTATTGGACTGGGTATTGGTGAAGCGCCGTTTATGCCTGCGGGGGTGAAATCTATCACCGACTGGTATGCGCAAAAAGAACGCGGCACGGCGCTGGGGATCCTTAACTCATCTACCGTTATCGGTCAGGCCATCGCGCCCCCTGTTCTTGTATTGATGCAACTGGCGTGGGGCTGGAGGACGATGTTTGTCATCATCGGCCTGGCGGGGATTCTGGTTGGGATTTGCTGGTACGCATGGTATCGCAACCGGGCGCAGTTTGTCCTGACCGATGAAGAACGAGCGTATCTCTCTGCACCGGTTAAGCCGCGTCCACAATTGCAATTTAGCGAGTGGCTGGCGCTGTTTAAACATCGGACAACCTGGGGGATGATTTTAGGTTTCGCTGGTGTCAACTATACCGGTTGGCTCTACATTGCGTGGTTACCCGGTTATTTGCAGGCTGCGCAAGGTTTCAGTCTGGCAAAAACCGGCTGGGTGGCGGCGATTCCTTTCCTTGCGGCGGCAGTCGGGATGTGGATCAACGGTATTGTTGTCGATAGGCTGGCGAAAAAAGGCTACGACCTGGCGAAGACGCGTAAAACGGCCATTGTTTGCGGTTTGATGATGTCGGCATTAGGGACGTTGCTGGTGGTGCAATCTTCCTCGCCTGCGCAGGCGGTGGCGTTTATCTCAATGGCGCTGTTCTGCGTGCATTTCGCGGGAACATCGGCATGGGGACTGGTGCAGGTGATGGTGTCAGAAACAAAAGTGGCTTCCATCGCTGGTATTCAAAACTTTGGCAGTTTTGTCTTTGCTTCCTTTGCCCCGATCGTGACCGGCTGGGTAGTGGATACTACGCACTCGTTTAATCTGGCGCTGGTTATTGCGGCCTGCGTGACCTTCATCGGCGCGCTGTGTTACTTCTTTATCGTCAAAGATCGCATTGAATAAATATTGGGTCTGGCTCTCTTGTGGGAGCCGGGCGAAATAAAAAAAAGCGGATCCTGGAGATCCGCAAAAGTTCACGTTGGCTTTAGTTATTCGAGTTGAGAAACTCTCGAAACGGGCAGTGACTTCAAGGGTTAAAGAGGTGCCGCTCCGTTTCTGTGAGCAATTATCAGTCAGAATGCTTGATAGGGATAATCGTTCGTTGCTATGCTACCTATCGCCATGAACTATCGTGGCGATGGAGGATGGATAATGAATATTCGTGATCTTGAGTACCTGGTGGCATTGGCCGAACACCGCCATTTTCGCCGTGCGGCAGATTCCTGCCACGTCAGCCAGCCAACCCTGAGTGGGCAAATTCGTAAGCTGGAAGATGAGCTGGGCGTGATGTTGCTGGAGCGGACCAGCCGTAAAGTGTTATTCACCCAGGCGGGAATGCTGCTGGTGGATCAGGCGCGTACCGTGCTGCGTGAGGTGAAAGTCCTTAAAGAGATGGCAAGCCAGCAGGGCGAGACGATGTCCGGGCCGCTGCACATTGGTTTGATTCCAACGGTCGGGCCTTACCTGCTACCGCATATTATCCCGATGCTGCACCAGGCTTTTCCGAAGCTGGAAATGTATCTGCATGAAGCCCAGACCCATCAATTACTGGCGCAACTGGACAGCGGCAAACTCGACTGTGTGATCCTCGCACTGGTGAAGGAGAGCGAAGCATTCATTGAAGTGCCGTTGTTTGATGAGCCAATGCTGTTGGCAATCTATGAAGATCACCCGTGGGCTGATCGTGAATGTGTACCGATGGCCGATCTGGCAGGGGAAAAACTGCTGATGCTGGAAGATGGTCACTGTCTGCGCGATCAGGCAATGGGCTTCTGCTTTGAAGCGGGGGCGGATGAAGATACACACTTCCGCGCGACCAGTCTGGAGACGCTGCGTAACATGGTGGCGGCTGGTAGCGGTATCACTTTACTGCCTGCGCTGGCCGTGCCGCCGGAGCGTAAACGTGATGGCGTTGTTTATCTGCCGTGCATTAAGCCAGAACCACGCCGCACTGTTGGCCTGGTTTACCGTCCGGGTTCGCCGCTGCGCAGTCGCTATGAGCAACTGGCAGAGGCCATCCGTGCAAGAATGGATGGCCATTTCGGTAAAACGTTAAAACAGGCGATTTAAGCCGTTTAGCGCCGCGACCCGATAGGCTTCCGCCATAGTCGGGTAGTTAAAGGTGGTGTTGACGAAGTACTCAATCGTGTTGCCGCCACCTTTCTGTTCCATAATCGCCTGACCGATATGAATAATTTCGGCAGCGCGCTCACCAAAGCAGTGAATTCCCAGAATCTCTTTTGTTTCCCGATGGAACAAAATTTTCAACGTGCCCACGTTCATCCCGACAATTTGCGCACGAGCCAGATGTTTAAACTGGGCGCGGCCCACTTCATACGGCACTTTCATCGCGGTCAGTTGCTGTTCCGTTTTACCGACCGAGCTGATTTCCGGAATGGTGTAGATGCCGGTAGGGATATCTTCAATCAGATGCGCGGTGGCTTCGCCTTTCACCAGCGCCTGTGCGGCAATGCGCCCCTGGTCGTAGGCCGCCGACGCCAGGCTTGGATAACCAATCACGTCGCCCACCGCGTAAACGTGCGGCTGCGCGGTCTGGTACATGCTGTTGACCTTTAGCTGACCGCGGCTGTCAGTTTCCAGTCCAATGTTCTGTAACGCCAGTGAATCGGTATTACCGGTGCGACCGTTGGCATAGAGCAGGCAGTCTGCTTTCAGCTTTTTGCCTGACTTCAGGTGCATGATCACGCCGTCGTCACAGCCTTCGATCTTCTCGTACTCTTCGTTGTGACGGATCACCACGCCACTGTTCCAGAAGTGATAGGAGAGAGAATCTGACATCTCCTGATCCAGAAATGCCAGCAGGCGATCACGGGTGTTGATCAGATCGACTTTCACATCCATTCCACGGAAGATCGACGCATATTCGCAGCCGATCACCCCGGCACCGTAGATAAGTACATGGCGCGGTTCGTGATGCATGCTAAGAATCGAGTCGCTGTCGTAAATGCGCGGATGGGTAAAATCGACGTCTGCCGGATGATAAGGGCGAGAACCGCAGGCAATGACATATTTTTCTGCGGTCAGCGTTTCGACCGTGCCGTCAGGGCAATCCAGCGCCAACGTGTGCTCGTCAACAAAGCGAGCGTTCCCCTGCAATATTTCGCAGTGATTACGTTCGTAAAATCCCTGACGCATGCGCGTTTGTTGATTAATCACATTATCGGCATGGTTGAGGATATCGGCAAAAGAAGAGCGGAGCAGCCGTGAATGATCGCTATAAAGAGGGTTTTGATTAAATTCTATAATGCGGCTGACAGCGTGACGGAGGGCTTTCGACGGAATGGTGCCCCAGTGGGTGCAACCGCCGCCAACATTTTGATAACGCTCGATAACTGCGACGCGCGCACCTTGCTTAACCAGACCCATTGCAGCGCCTTCGCCGCCGGGGCCGGAACCTATTACTATGGCATCGTAATCGTAGGAATGTGACATGGTAGGGCTTACCTGTTCTTATACATAAAAGCAACAGAATGGTAACATTTTATCGCGGGTAAGCCAATTGATCCCCGTCATTTATCTGGTTATATCGTGAGCGGCCTTTGCTTTGTCTGCTCCTTCCCTGTCTCATTAATTCGCAATTAAACGCTTTTTCTTATGGCAGATAGTTTTATCTTGCTGAAAAGTGCCTTTTTGTTATTGTCTCCATGAAATCATTTTATAAAACAAATAGATAAATATTTCATATTGATTGGTTATTTGTATTTATACCATCAATGCAATCCGTTAATTAGCCTGTTTATCAGTGAATAAAGGAATAGCCGATGATCGAACACTCTATTCGTGGGTTTGAGGAAGAACTGCGCGAGATCCGCCATCAGATCCATGAAAATCCGGAGCTGGGGTTAAAGGAGTTTAAAACCAGTGCTCTGGTGGCGGAAAAGTTACGCCTGTGGGGTTATGAAGTTGAACAAGGGCTGGCGACGACGGGCGTGGTCGCTACCTTAAAAGTCGGTGACGGAGAGAAAAGTATTGGCTTGCGTGCCGATATGGATGCGCTGCCAATTTATGAAAATAGCGGCAAGTCCTGGGCCAGTAAACATCCCGGTTTAATGCATGCCTGCGGGCATGACGGACATACCACAATATTGCTGGGTGCCGCGCGCTATCTTGCTGAAACCCGCCGCTTTAACGGCACGTTGCGCCTTATCTTCCAGCCAGCGGAAGAAATGATTAACGGCGGCGAGATCATGGTTAAAGAAGGACTTTTTGACCGTTTCCCCTGCGATGTCATTTTCGGCATGCATAACATGCCCGGTCTGCCAGTGGGTAAGTTTTATTTCCAGCCCGGAGCGCTGATGGCGTCAATGGATCAATTCTATATTACGGTTCGTGGTTGTGGCGGACACGGTGCGATCCCTCACAAAGCGATTGATCCGGTGCTGGTTGCCGCACATATCACCACCGCATTACAAAGCATTGTGTCGCGCAATGTCGATCCGCTGGAAGCCGCAGTCATTACCGTCGGCAGTATTGTTGCGGGTGAGGCCGCTAACGTCATTCCTGATAGTGCTGAGATGAAAATTAGCGTCCGCTCTCTTAGCCGTGAAACCCGGCAACTTCTGTTGGCCCGTATTCCCGCTCTGGCACAAGCCCAGGCTATCAGCTTTGGTGCTACGGCTGATGTGACGCATGTTAACGGTACTCCGGTGTTGGTCAACGATGAAGAGATGGCGCGCTTTGCCTGGCAGGTGGCGTGTAAAACGTTTGGTGAAGATCGGGCCGGGTTTGGCATCAAGCCTCTGATGGGCAGTGAAGATTTCTCTTTCATGCTGGAAGTCCAGCCGAAAGGTGCTTTTTTGCTGTTCGGTAATGGCGATGTCGGGGAAGGGGCATGCATGGTGCATAACCCAGGTTACGACTTCAACGATGCAAGTCTGGTTCCGGCAAGCAGCTACTGGGGCGCACTGGTGGAAGCCTGGCTGCAATAAATAAAACAACACACAACATCACTATCTGGCAAGGAACATGGAATGACGGCGATCGTAAATGAAACAGTGGACGTAAGGAAAAAGCCCAGCGGCAAACGGGTGATTTTTGCCTCGGCGTTTGGCAATGCGCTCGAATTTTTTGATTTTGGCGTTTACAACTTTTTTGTGGTCTATATCAGCACGCTTTTCTTTCCACCCAGTGCCGATCACAATGTCGCGCTGTTACTGGCATTTGCAACGTTTGGCGTGAGCTTTTTTATGCGCCCGCTTGGTGGGATTATCGTTGGTGCCTGGGCCGATCGTTTCGGGCGTAAACCGGCGATGGTGTTTACCATTGCCCTGATGAGTCTCGGTACGCTGATGATCGGCATTGCGCCAACATATGCGACGGCGGGATATTGGGGAACAGCGACGCTGGTGCTGGCGCGCCTGATTCAGGGCGTTGCGGCAGGCGGTGAAGTCGGTGCCTCAATGTCTTTGCTGGTTGAGTCAGCTCCGGCAAATCGTCGCGGCTTTTACAGTAGCTGGTCGCTGGCGACCCAGGGGCTGGCAACGACCTTTGGTGGTGTCGTCGCTTTGGGTTTGAGCGCATGGCTGCCGTTCGCCACAGGTTCAGAAACCGTAATGGCGGAGTGGGGCTGGCGTGTACCGTTTTTTATTGGTGTGCTGTTAGCGCCCATCGGTTGCTGGCTGCGCCTGAGTCTGGAAAACGATGTGCCTGAACCTGTGCACCATAAAAAAGCCGCAGCCAGCGAAAGCGCGTTTTCTCTGCTCTTGCAACATAAAGCAACCATCGTTAATGGTGTTTTACTCGCTATTGGTAGTACGGTTGCAACCTATATCTCCCTCTTTTACTACGGCACCTGGGCTGCGAAGTATCTGGCGATGCCTCAACACTATTCTCATGCAGCGATGTTACTGGCGGGCGTTATTACGTTTGTGGGGGCGTTGTTGGTGGGGATGCTGTGTGATTCGGTCGGGCGTAAAAAGCTGATTTTAATCTCCCGGGTGATGGTGTTGATCTGTAGCTGGCCATCGTTCTGGCTGTTGGTGAATTATCCCAGTCCCGGCATGTTGCTGACGGTGGTTTTCGTGATGGTCAGCTTCACCACGCTTGGCGGTGTACCGGTAATGTTGCTGATTTCCGAACTGTTACCGAAACGGATTCGGGCATTGGGCTTCGCACTGGTTTATAGCATTGGCGTAGCAATCTTCGGCGGGTTTGCGCAATACTTTGCCACGCAATCCATTGTGTTACTGGATAGCCTGACGGCGCCAGCGTGGTATCTGGGCGGAGGTACGTTGTTGTCGATGCTGGCGTTGTTGTTTGTGAAAGAACCGGCTAAAGAGTTGCAGTAAATGTGTTTTATTGCGTTACCGTTCATTCACAACACTGGAGCAATCCAGTATGTTCATTCTCTGGTATAGTGCCAACAGTACTTTTGGCAAGGATTTAGACATCGTGATGGGCGTAAGAGCGCAACAAAAAGAAAAAACCCGCCGTTCTCTGGTGGAAGCCGCATTTAGCCAATTAAGTGCTGAACGTAGCTTCGCCAGCCTGAGTTTGCGTGAAGTGGCGCGTGAAGCGGGCATTGCTCCCACCTCTTTTTATCGGCATTTCCGCGACGTAGACGAACTTGGTCTGACCATGGTTGATGAGAGCGGTTTAATGCTGCGCCAACTCATGCGCCAGGCGCGTCAGCGTATTGCTAAAGGCGGGAGTGTGATCCGCACCTCGGTCTCCACATTTATGGAGTTCATCGGTAATAATCCGAACGCCTTCCGGTTATTATTGCGGGAACGCTCCGGCACCTCCGCTGCGTTCCGTGCCGCTGTTGCGCGTGAAATTCAGCACTTCATTGCGGAACTTGCGGACTATCTGGAACTCGAAAACCATATGCCTCGTGCGTTTACTGAAGCGCAAGCCGAAGCAATGGTGACGATTGTCTTCAGTGCGGGTGCCGAGGCGTTGGATGTCGGCGTCGAACAACGTCGGCAATTAGAAGAGCGACTGGTACTGCAACTGCGAATGATTTCGAAAGGGGCTTATTACTGGTATCGCCGTGAACAAGAAAAAACCGCAATTATTCCGGGAAATGTGAAGGACGAGTAATGAAACAAGCAAATCAAGATAGAGGTACGCTGCTGCTGGCGCTGGTTGCAGGCTTATCGATCAATGGTACTTTTGCGGCGCTGTTTAGCTCCATTGTGCCATTTTCTGTATTCCCGATTATTTCCCTGGTGCTGACGGTCTACTGCCTGCATCAACGTTATCTTAATCGCACTATGCCGGTAGGTTTGCCGGGTCTGGCTGCTGCCTGTTTTATTCTCGGTGTTCTGCTGTACAGCACGGTGGTTCGTGCGGAATATCCGGATATCGGTTCTAACTTCTTCCCGGCCGTGCTGTCCGTCATTATGGTGTTCTGGATTGGCGCGAAGATGCGTAACCGTAAGCAGGAAATTGCTGAGTAATCAGTATCATGCTGGATGCTGGCGCATCCAGCATGGGTTTTACTTAGCGGTTAGTAATACGCCGCACTCCATATGGTGCGTGTAGGGGAACTGATCAAACAGAGCCAGACGTTCAACCTTGTGCGTCTGGCTTAATGTTTCCAGATTCTTACATAACGTTTCCGGGTTGCAGGAGATATACAAAATACGCGGATACGCCTGCACCATTTTCTCGGTTTCACTGTCCAGACCGCTGCGCGGTGGGTCGACAAAAATGGTTTCGCACTGATAACTCTTCAGGTCGATACCTTGCAGACGGTTAAACTCACGCACGCCATTCATCGCCTGAGTAAACTCTTCTGCCGCCATACGAATAATTTGTACGTTATCTATATGGTTAGCAGCAATATTGTATTGCGCGGCAGCGACCGACGGCTTGGCGATTTCGGTGGCTAATACTCGATCAAAATTGCGCGCCAGAGCTAATGAAAAATTACCGTTGCCGCAGTACAACTCCAGTAAATCGCCTTTTGAGCCTTTGGTAACATCCAGCGCCCATTCCAGCATCTGAATATTCATCGCCGCGTTTGGCTGGGTGAAGCTGTTTTCTACCTGACGGTAGATCATCTCTTTCCCTGCGACCGGCAGACGCTCATCAATGTAATCCTGATCCAGCTCGATTTTTGTTTTCGTTGCCCGACCAATCAAATGCACATTCAGATTCTGCGCTCGCAGTGCATCGCGCAGGGCTTCTGCCTGCTGACGCCACTCGTCATCCAGCTTTTTATGGTACAGCAGAGAAACGACGGCCTGATTGCTCAATGTGGTGAGGTAATCAATCTGGAACAGCTTGTGGCGCAGAACGGGATTATTACGCACACCCGCAATCATCGCCGTCATCAACTGGTTGATCAGTTCACTGGCGGCGGGGAAGCTATCTACGCGGATGCGGCTTTTGGTCTGTTGATCGAAAATGATGTGGTACAGGTCATCGCCATCGTGCCAGATGCGGAATTCTGCTCGCATCCGATAATGACTGACCGGCGAGCGAAACACTTCCGGAACCAGGTCAGAAAACGGCGCCATCATACTTTGTAAACGTACCACTTTTTCGGCTAACTGCGCTTCATACTGTTCTGTTGGAAGGTGTTCGGGGGTCATGATGTATCCTGAAAATGAAATGTACGCGGCGATTGTAGGGATTGCTCATCAGATGTCCAGATCTTGATGAATTCCTATTTATGCGCGACGTCTGGACAGCAACTTGTTACAACCTGTAGCATCCACTCGCCGGTCCTGTGAGTTAATAGGGAATCCAGTGCGAATCTGGAGCTGACGCGCAGCGGTAAGGAAAGGTGCGATGATTGCGTAATGCGGACACTGCCATCCGGTGGGAAGTCATCATCTCTTTGTATCCTCAGATACCCCTCCAAGCCCGAAGACCTGCCGGCCAACGTCGCATCTGGTTCTCATCATCGCGTAATATTGATGAAACCTGCGGCATCCTTCTTCTATTGTGGATGCTTTACAATGATTAAAAAAGCTTCGCTGCTGACGGCGTGTTCCGTCACAGCCTTTTCCGCTTGGGCACAGGACACCAGCCCGGATACTCTCGTTGTTACTGCTAACCGTTTTGAACAGCCTCGCAGCACTGTGCTTGCTCCAACTACCGTTGTGACACGTCAGGATATTGACCGCTGGCAGTCGGCCTCGGTGAACGATGTTCTACGTCGTCTGCCGGGCGTGGATATCACCCAGAATGGCGGTTCAGGTCAGCTCTCTTCTATTTTTATTCGTGGTACAAACGCCAGCCATGTATTGGTGTTAATTGATGGCGTACGCCTGAATTTGGCGGGGGTCAGTGGTTCTGCCGACCTTAGCCAATTCCCTATTGCGCTTGTCCAGCGAGTTGAATATATCCGTGGACCGCGATCTGCCGTTTATGGTTCTGATGCAATAGGCGGAGTGGTGAATATCATCACCACGCGGGATGAATCCGGCACGGAAATTTCAGCGGGATGGGGAAGTAATAGTTATCAGAACTACGATGTTTCTACGCAGCAACAACTGGGGGATAAAACACGGGTAACTCTGTTGGCCGATTATGCCCATACCCATGGATTTGATGTTGTCGCCTATGGCAATACCGGAACGCAAGCACAACCAGATAACGATGGTTTTTTAAGTAAAACGCTTTATGGTGCGCTGGAGCATAATTTTACTGACACCTGGAGCGGCTTTGTGCGCGGCTATGGCTATGATAATCGTACCAATTATGACGCGTATTATTCTCCCGGCTCACCGTTACTCGATACCCGTAAACTCTATAGCCAAAGTTGGGACACCGGGCTGCGCTATAACGGCGAGTTGATTAAATCACAACTGATTACCAGTTACAGCCACAGCAAAGATTACAACTACGATCCGCATTATGGTCGTTATGATTCGTCCGCGACGCTCGATGAGATGAAGCAGTACACCGTCCAGTGGGCAAACAACGTCACCGTTGGTCACGGTAATATCGGCGCGGGTGTTGACTGGCAGAAGCAAACTACGACGCCAGGCACTGGATATGTTGCAGATGGGTATGATCAACGTAATACGGGGATCTATCTGACCGGGGTACAACAAGTTGGCGATTTTACGTTTGAAGGTGCTGCACGCAGCGATGATAACTCACAGTTTGGTCGTCATGGCACCTGGCAAACCAGTGCTGGTTGGGAGTTCATTGAAGGCTATCGCTTTATCGCTTCTTATGGCACGTCGTACAAGGCACCTAATCTTGGGCAACTGTACGGTTTCTACGGTAATCCGGATCTGAACCCCGAGAAAAGCAAACAGTGGGAAGGTGCGTTTGAGGGTTTAACCGCCGGGGTGAACTGGCGTATCTCCGGGTATCGTAACGATATCAGTGACCTGATCGATTATGACGATCACATCCTGAAATACTACAACGAAGGGAAAGCGCGGATTAAAGGCGTCGAGGCGACCGCCAATTTTGATACCGGACCGCTAACACATACGGTGAGTTACGATTATGTCGACGCACGTAATGCGATTACCGACACGCCGTTATTACGTCGTGCTAAACAGCAGGTGAAATATCAGCTCGACTGGCAACTGTATGATTTTGATTGGGGTATTACTTACCAGTATTTAGGTACTCGCTATGATAAGGATTACTCATCTTATCCCTATCAAACTGTGAAAATGGGCGGTGTGAGCTTGTGGGATATTGCGGTTGCATATCCGGTCACCTCTCATCTGACTGTTCGTGGTAAAATAGCCAACCTGTTCGACAAAGATTACGAGACAGTCTATGGCTACCAAACTGCAGGACGGGAATACACCTTGTCTGGCAGCTACACCTTCTGAACCACGTCCCACCGTGCTGGTGTTTGACTCCGGCGTCGGTGGGCTGTCGGTCTATGACGAGATCCGGCGTCTCTTACCGGATCTCCATTACATTTATGCTTTTGATAACGTCGCTTTCCCGTATGGCGAAAAAAGCGAAGAGTTTATTGTTGAGCGCGTGGTGGAAATTGTCACTGCAGTGCAAGAACGTTATCCCCTTGCATTGGCGGTGGTGGCTTGCAACACCGCCAGTACCGTTTCACTTCCTGCATTACGCGAAAAGTTTGACTTCCCGGTTGTCGGCGTCGTTCCGGCGATTAAACCCGCAGCGCGTCTGACCGCTAATGGCATTGTTGGACTGCTGGCAACTCGCGGAACAGTTAAACGTTCTTATACCCATGAGTTGATCGCGCGTTTCGCCAATGAATGCCAGATAGAAATGCTCGGTTCGGCAGAGATGGTCGAGCTGGCTGAAGCGAAGCTGCATGGCAATGAAGTTTCTCTGGATGCACTAAAGCGTATCTTGCGCCCGTGGTTAAGAATGAAAGAGCCGCCAGATACTGTTGTTCTGGGATGTACCCACTTCCCTCTATTACAAGATGAACTGTTGCAGGTGCTGCCAGAGGGAACCCGGTTGGTGGATTCAGGCGCAGCGATTGCCCGCCGAACGGCCTGGTTACTGGAGCATGAAGCCCCTGATGCAAAATCAGTCGATGCGAATATTGCCTTTTGTATGGCAATGACGCCAGAAGCTGAACAGTTATTGTCCGTTTTACAGCGTTACGGCTTTAAAAAGCTCGAAAAACTGACAGTTTCAGGCTGATTTGATTGAAACTTGCGCATTCGGAAAATTATTTTAAATTTCCTCTTGTCAGACCGGAATAACTCCCTATAATGCGCCACCACTGACACGGAACAACGGCAAATAAGCCGCCGGGTCAGCGGGGTTCTCC
>NZ_PTSR01000047.1:0-18727 GCF_002965345.1 Escherichia sp. MOD1-EC5950 | reverse complement strand
CACGCAGGCGATGCAGCGAAACTTAGGCAAACGCTGGCAACAATTGCATAACTTCGTCTATCTTGTCGCGATCCTGGCCCCCATACATTATCTGTGGTCAGTAAAGATTATCTCACCACAGCCAATCATCTACGCTGGGCTGGCTTTACTGCTTTTAGCCTTACGTTATAAGAAGTTCCGTCAATGGTGGCGCTAATTTCATGAACTGTGCGGCTTGTTGCAAAATACGCGGCGTTGAAAGTTATTTACATGTTAGCTGTTGATTATCTTCCCTGATAAGACCAGTATTTAGCTGCCATTTGCTACGAAATCGTTATAATGTGCGACCTCGTTCTCCCTGACGCAGTTTTTGAGCTGCGGAAAAGGTGACAATGGCGAAACGAAGGTATATTTTGTTTTTTGCCGGAGAATGGCAGCAGATCGCTGCACAATGTCCGTCAAGTCTCACATTGACACTCTGGGGCAAAATAGACCGGCGTCCCGGCTGGCTGGAATTTATCGCTATGCATACAGCTACTGTCGGGGCATACGCTTTACAGACGGCGGTGAAACGCCTGTCACAATCACACTAAACAAAGAGTACGGAACCCACTCATGGATATTCGTAAGATTAAAAAACTGATCGAGCTGGTTGAAGAATCAGGCATCTCTGAACTGGAAATTTCTGAAGGCGAAGAGTCAGTACGCATCAGCCGTGCAGCACCTGCCGCAAGTTTCCCGATGATGCAACAAGCTTACGCTGCACCAATGATGCAGCAGCCAGCTCAGTCTAACGCAGCCGCTCCGGCGACCGTTCCTTCCATGGAAGCGCCAGCAGCAGCGGAAATCAGTGGTCACATCGTACGTTCCCCAATGGTTGGTACTTTCTACCGCACCCCAAGCCCGGACGCGAAAGCGTTCATCGAAGTGGGTCAGAAAGTGAACGTGGGCGATACCCTGTGCATCGTTGAAGCCATGAAAATGATGAACCAGATCGAAGCAGACAAATCCGGTACTGTGAAAGCAATTCTGGTCGAAAGTGGACAACCGGTAGAATTTGACGAGCCGCTGGTCGTCATCGAGTAACGAGGCGAACATGCTGGATAAAATTGTTATTGCCAACCGTGGCGAGATTGCATTGCGTATTCTTCGTGCCTGTAAAGAACTGGGCATCAAGACTGTCGCAGTGCACTCCAGCGCGGATCGCGACCTAAAACACGTATTACTGGCAGATGAAACGGTCTGTATTGGCCCTGCTCCGTCAGTAAAAAGCTATCTGAACATCCCGGCAATCATCAGCGCCGCTGAAATCACTGGCGCAGTAGCAATCCATCCGGGTTACGGCTTCCTTTCCGAAAACGCCAATTTTGCTGAGCAGGTTGAACGCTCTGGCTTTATCTTCATCGGCCCGAAAGCAGACACCATTCGCCTGATGGGTGACAAAGTGTCGGCAATTGCCGCGATGAAAAAAGCTGGCGTCCCTTGTGTACCGGGGTCTGACGGCCCGCTGGGCGACGATATGGATAAAAACCGCGCCATTGCTAAACGCATTGGTTACCCGGTAATTATCAAAGCTTCCGGCGGCGGCGGCGGTCGCGGTATGCGCGTAGTGCGCAGCGACGCTGAACTGGCGCAATCCATCTCCATGACGCGTGCGGAAGCGAAAGCTGCTTTCAGCAACGATATGGTTTACATGGAGAAATACCTGGAAAATCCTCGCCACGTCGAGATTCAGGTACTGGCGGACGGCCAGGGCAACGCTATCTATCTGGCTGAACGTGACTGCTCCATGCAGCGCCGTCACCAGAAAGTGGTCGAAGAAGCGCCAGCACCGGGCATTACCCCGGAACTGCGCCGCTACATTGGCGAACGTTGTGCCAAAGCGTGTGTTGATATCGGCTATCGCGGAGCAGGTACTTTCGAATTCCTGTTTGAAAACGGCGAATTCTATTTCATCGAAATGAACACTCGTATTCAGGTAGAACACCCGGTTACTGAAATGATCACCGGCGTTGACCTGATCAAAGAGCAGTTGCGTATCGCTGCCGGTCAACCGCTGTCGATCAAGCAAGAAGAAGTTCATGTTCGCGGCCATGCGGTGGAATGCCGTATCAATGCCGAAGATCCAAACACCTTCCTGCCAAGCCCGGGCAAAATCACCCGTTTCCACGCACCTGGCGGTTTTGGCGTGCGTTGGGAGTCTCATATCTACGCTGGCTACACCGTGCCGCCGTACTATGACTCAATGATCGGCAAACTGATTTGCTACGGTGAAAACCGTGATGTGGCGATTGCACGCATGAAGAATGCGCTGCAGGAGCTAATCATCGACGGTATCAAAACCAACGTTGATCTGCAGATCCGCATCATGAACGACGAGAACTTCCAGCATGGTGGCACTAACATCCACTATCTGGAGAAAAAACTCGGTCTTCAGGAAAAATAAGACTGCAACAGCGTCAAAAGGCCGGATTTTCCGGCCTTTTTTATTTCTGGGGATCGGCAAGCCCCATAAGGTACAATCCCCGCTTTCTTCACCCATCAGGGACAAAAAATGGACACTCGTTTTGTTCAGGCCCATAAAGAGGCGCGCTGGGCGCTGGGGCTGACCCTTTTGTATCTGCTTGTTTGGTTAGTAGCTGCTTACTTACCTGGCGTTGCCCCCGGTTTTACCGGTTTTCCGCGCTGGTTTGAGATGGCCTGCATCCTGACGCCGCTGCTGTTTATTGGACTGTGCTGGGCGATGGTGAAATTTATCTATCGCGATATTCCGCTGGAGGATGACGATGCAGCTTGAAGTGATTCTACCGCTGGTCGCCTATCTGGTGGTGGTGTTCGGGATTTCGGTTTATGCGATGCGTAAACGGAACACGGGCACTTTCCTGAATGAGTATTTCCTCGGCAGCCGCTCTATGGGCGGTATTGTGCTGGCGATGACGCTCACCGCAACCTATATCAGCGCCAGTTCGTTTATCGGCGGACCCGGCGCTGCTTATAAATACGGGCTGGGCTGGGTATTGCTGGCGATGATTCAGCTACCTGCTGTCTGGCTTTCGCTCGGTATTCTCGGCAAGAAGTTCGCTATTCTCGCGCGCCGCTACAATGCGGTAACGCTGAACGATATGCTGTTTGCCCGCTACCAGAGCCGTTTGCTGGTGTGGCTGGCGAGTTTGAGTTTGCTGGTAGCATTCGTTGGTGCAATGACCGTGCAGTTTATCGGCGGTGCGCGTCTACTGGAAACCGCTGCTGGCATTCCTTATGAAACCGGCCTGCTGATTTTCGGCATCAGTATTGCGTTGTATACCGCCTTTGGTGGCTTTCGCGCCAGTGTGCTGAACGACACTATGCAAGGGCTGGTGATGCTGATTGGCACCATTGTGCTACTGGTCGGCGTGGTCCATGCTGCTGGCGGCTTAAGCAACGCAGTAGAGACGCTACAATCCATTGATCCGCAACTGGTAACACCACAAGGCGCTGATGATATTCTGTCGCCTGCCTTCATGACTTCGTTCTGGGTTCTGGTGTGCTTTGGGGTGATTGGCCTGCCGCATACCGCGGTGCGCTGTATCTCTTATAAAGACAGCAAAGCGGTACATCGGGGGATCATCATCGGTACAATTGTGGTGGCGATCCTGATGTTTGGTATGCATCTGGCTGGCGCGTTAGGCCGCGCGGTGATCCCTGATCTCACCGTGCCGGATCTGGTGATCCCAACGTTGATGGTAAAAGTGTTGCCGCCGTTTGCTGCCGGGATCTTCCTTGCCGCCCCAATGGCCGCGATTATGTCGACGATCAATGCCCAATTGCTGCAAAGTTCCGCTACGATCATTAAAGATCTCTATCTGAATATCCGTCCGGAACAAATGCAAAACGAGACGCGTCTGAAGCGGATGTCGGCGGTGATTACGTTGGTTCTCGGCGCGTTGCTGCTGCTTGCCGCCTGGAAGCCGCCAGAAATGATCATCTGGTTAAATTTGCTGGCCTTCGGTGGTCTTGAAGCCGTCTTCCTGTGGCCATTGGTGCTGGGCCTTTACTGGGAACGCGCTAACGCCAAAGGCGCGCTAAGCGCGATGATCGTCGGCGGCGTTCTGTATGCCGTACTTGCAACCCTAAATATTCAGTACCTGGGCTTCCACCCTATCGTGCCCTCGTTACTGCTAAGTTTGCTGGCTTTCCTGGTCGGAAACCGTTTCGGTACATCCGTCCCGCAAGCTACCGTTTTGACTACTGATAAATAAAGAGTTTTGCCATGCCTTGGATCCAACTGAAACTGAACACCACCGGCGCGAATGCAGAAGATCTTAGCGATGCGCTGATGGAAGCCGGTGCCGTTTCTATCACTTTTCAGGATACCCACGATACGCCAGTGTTTGAGCCACTGCCGGGCGAAACTCGCCTGTGGGGCGACACCGATGTGATTGGTCTGTTTGACGCAGAAACAGACATGAATGAAGTTGTGGCGATTCTGGAAAACCATCCGCTACTCGGCGCGGGCTTCGCGCATAAAATCGAGCAACTGGAGGATAAAGACTGGGAACGCGAGTGGATGGATAATTTCCACCCGATGCGCTTTGGCGAACGTCTGTGGATCTGTCCAAGCTGGCGCGATGTACCAGACGAAAATGCTGTCAACGTGATGTTAGATCCGGGTCTGGCGTTTGGTACGGGCACTCATCCAACCACCTCTCTGTGCCTGCAATGGCTCGACAGCCTCGATTTAACCGGTAAAACGGTCATCGACTTTGGCTGTGGTTCCGGCATTCTGGCTATCGCGGCGCTGAAGTTGGGCGCAGCAAAAGCTATTGGTATTGATATCGATCCACAGGCCATTCAGGCCAGCCGCGACAATGCTGAACGTAATGGTGTTTCTGATCGACTGGAACTCTATCTCCCGAAAGATCAGCCTGAAGCAATGAAGGCCGACGTGGTGGTCGCTAACATTCTCGCAGGCCCGTTACGTGAACTGGCACCGTTAATCAGCGTCCTGCCGGTTTCAGGCGGTTTACTGGGCCTTTCCGGTATCCTGGCAAGCCAGGCAGAGAGCGTTTGTGACGCGTATGCCGATAGCTTCACGCTCGACCCGGTTGTGGAAAAAGAAGAGTGGTGTCGCATTACCGGTCGTAAGAATTAACCTTCACAATGCGGCATAGTGGTGTAGCGCGAAGTGCGAGCAACATCACAAAAGGCACGTGAATTTGCTGATTATTTGAGCAAATTCACGTGCCTGAATTTTCATTCATAAAGAAAAATTGAGAACTTACTCAAATTTCTTTGAGTGCAAATTTTAGCCACTTGTTTCTAATGTGATGATTTTTATGACTAATTATTCCGCGGCGTTCATTTTAAATGCAATTCTTTGATCCATCTCAGAGGATTGGTCAAAGTTTGGCCTTTCATCTCGTGCAAAAAATGCGTAATATACGCCGCCTTGCAGTCACAGTATGGTCATTTCTTAACTCATGCGCATCGGACAATATCAGCTCAGAAATCGCCTGATCGCAGCGCCCATGGCTGGCATTACAGACAGACCTTTTCGGACGTTGTGCTACGAGATGGGAGCCGGATTGACAGTATCCGAGATGATGTCTTCTAACCCTCAGGTTTGGGAAAGCGACAAATCTCGTTTACGGATGGTGCACATTGATGAACCCGGTATTCGCACCGTGCAAATTGCCGGTAGCGATCCGAAAGAAATGGCGGATGCTGCACGTATTAACGTGGAAAGCGGTGCCCAAATTATTGATATCAATATGGGTTGCCCGGCTAAAAAAGTGAATCGCAAGCTCGCAGGCTCAGCCCTCTTGCAGTACCCGGATGTCGTTAAATCGATCCTTACCGAGGTCGTCAATGCAGTGGACGTTCCTGTCACTCTGAAGATTCGCACCGGTTGGGCGCCGGAACACCGTAACTGCGAAGAGATTGCCCAACTGGCTGAAGACTGTGGCATTCAGGCTCTGACCATTCATGGTCGTACACGCGCCTGTTTGTTCAATGGAGAAGCTGAATACGACAGTATTCGGGCAGTTAAGCAGAAAGTTTCCATTCCGGTTATCGCGAATGGCGACATTACTGACCCGCTTAAAGCCAGAGCTGTGCTCGACTATACAGGGGCGGATGCCCTGATGATAGGCCGCGCAGCTCAGGGAAGACCCTGGATCTTTCGGGAAATCCAGCATTATCTGGACACTGGGGAGTTGCTGCCCCCGCTGCCTTTGGCAGAGGTTAAGCGCTTGCTTTGCGCGCATGTTCGGGAACTGCATGACTTTTATGGTCCGGCGAAAGGTTACCGAATTGCACGTAAACACGTTTCCTGGTATCTCCAGGAACACGCTCCAAATGACCAGTTTCGGCGCACATTCAACGCCATTGAGGATGCCAGCGAACAGCTGGAGGCGTTGGAGGCATACTTCGAAAATTTTGCGTAAACAGAAATAAAGAGCTGACAGAACTATGTTCGAACAACGCGTAAATTCTGACGTACTGACCGTTTCTACCGTTAACTCTCAGGATCAGGTAACCCAAAAACCCCTGCGTGACTCGGTTAAACAGGCACTGAAGAACTATTTTGCTCAACTGAATGGTCAGGATGTTAATGACCTCTATGAGCTGGTACTGGCTGAAGTAGAACAGCCCCTGTTGGACATGGTGATGCAATACACCCGTGGTAATCAGACCCGTGCTGCGCTGATGATGGGCATCAACCGTGGTACACTGCGTAAAAAACTGAAAAAGTACGGCATGAACTAATTCAGGTTAGCTAAATGCTTGATTAAAAAGGCGCTACTCGGCATGGGGAAGCGCCTTTTTTATAGGCGTCACAAAGGGAGTGACCATGAGAACAGGATGTGAACCCACCCGGTTTGGCGATGAAACAAAAACGATCATTCAGGGTGATGCATTAGCCGAGCTAAAAAAAATCCCCACCGGGAGCATCGATCTGATCTTTGCCGACCCGCCTTATAACATCGGCAAAAATTTTGATGGTCTGATCGAAGCATGGAAAGAAGATCTGTTTATTAACTGGCTATTTGAAGTGATTGCAGAGTGCCACCGCATCCTTAAAAAACAGGGCTGCATGTACATCATGAACAGCACCGAAAACATGCCCTTTATCGATATCCAGTGTCGCAAACTTTTTACCATCAAAAGTCGCATCGTCTGGTCATATGACAGTTCTGGGGTACAGGCGAAGAAACACTACGGCTCCATGTACGAACCTATCCTGATGATGGTGAAAGACGCAAAGAACTACACATTTAACAGCGATGCTATTCTGGTAGAAGCCAAAACCGGATCGCAGCGCGCGTTGATCGATTATCGTAAAAATCCTCCGCAGCCTTACAATAATCAAAAAGTACCGGGCAACGTCTGGGATTTTCCGCGCGTGCGTTATTTGATGGATGAATATGAAAACCATCCGACGCAAAAGCCGGAAGCATTGCTGAAACGCATTATTCTCGCCTCTTCAAACCCTGGAGATATCGTTCTCGACCCGTTTGCGGGCAGTTTTACCACCGGCGCGGTCGCCGTCACAACCGGGCGAAAATTCATTGGTATTGAGATTAACAGCGAGTACATCAAGATGGGGCTCCGACGACTGGGTATCGCGTCACATTACTCCGTGGAAGAGCTGGCGAAAGTAAAAAAAAGAAAGACCGGCAACCTGTCAAAACGATGCCGGGTCAGCGAAGTTGACCCCGATCTCATTGCAAAGTAAAGGAAGTGTAAGCCTGGTTTTCAGATTATTCATTTCGTGTATATTTCCTGCCAGACTTGGTTAAACATGCACAGGCTCAGGTAATGATTCGCAAGTATTGGTGGCTCGTCGTTTTCGCTGTCTCCGTTTTTCTGTTTGATACTTTACTGATGCAATGGATTGAGCTGTTGGCTACAGAAACAGACAAATGCCGCAATATGAATTCGGTTAATCCACTTAAACTGGTTAACTGTGACGAACTGGATTTCTACAACAGAATGTAAGCTTATACGATATCTAATTCATTTGTTTTATGAATTAGTTTTGCTACATTTTTATCTGGTATGAACATTCTCAATACGTTATCGACTAAGGCGGGTGCGTGTTTATAAAGATCGTAACCCGCCATATTCATTAACCAGTTTTTGACAATTCCGCAGAAAGCACCCTCAATAATAATCATCACTACATCTAAATCGAGATTATTTTCCACACAGCCTTGTTGCTGACATTCCTGCAATATTTCGCGCAGAATCTGCGGATTAAAACCCATCTTCTCGCGTATTACGGCCTCTGCCAGCATCTCATCATTAAATTCACATTTGTGATATAAAATTTGCAGTAATGCTTGTTGGCGTGGAATTTCGGCAATATATTGCAAGCTAACAATCAGTTTTTCACGCAATTGCTGAAACGGGTTATGCTCTGCCCCTGCCGTCAACCGCTCCTGAATTAACTCCCGCAATGAAGGCTGTTGCAGCCACATCTCATTAAACAGTTGGGTCTTGTTTTCGAAATGCCAGTAGATAGCGCCACGCGTGACGTTGGCAGCATCAGCGATATCATTGAGCGTCGTCTTGCTTACACCATGCTGCGCAAACTGGGCGATGGCGGTTTCAATCAGTTCTTGCCGGGTCTTCAGAGCTTCAGCTTTGGTTCTTTTTGCCATGATTAATTATTCAGTAAATAAATACATTAGACATAAAGGAAATAATGAAAGGTAATGTATCACCCAACATTTATTTATACGAGAGGCTAAAATTCACCTGCTATAAATCGTCAAATAAACAAAATCCATTATTGACGTAGAATACATTTATTTAATGAATGTACGTTTCAATTTGCGTCAAAACAATTCCTCTCCCTTCAATTCACATCAAAACAAAACATTAGAACACGAATCTATTTTTGTGTTTATGTGCCTTGAGAGGCCAGTATTCATAACTATTTATTACATCGCCGGACGATAATTTGTAGGATAGCGAACTGTATTTTTATTTCTGCGAGTTAACGCGTTGCCTTTTTCTGGCAAATAACGCGCTTTTGTTTTTTTGAGGAATAGTAATGACGAAATATGCCAGGTTTTTCCTCCTGCCCCCCTTTATCATGATCTCCGCAGCGTTAATCGCGGGTTGCAACGATAAGGGAGAAGAGAAAGTTCACGTCGGTGAACCGCAGGTTACCGTTCATGTTGTGAAAACTGCCCCGTTAGAAGTTAAAACTGAATTACCTGGCCGTACCAACGCTTTCCGTATTGCCGAAGTTCGCCCACAGGTTAACGGGATCGTACTAAATCGTAATTTCACTGAAGGCAGCGATGTGCAAGCAGGTCAGTCCCTGTACCAGATTGATCCAGCGACCTATCAGGCAAGTTATGACAGTGCGAAAGGTGAACTGGCGAAAAGTGAAGCCGCCGCTTCCATCGCGCATTTGACGGTAAAACGTTACGTTCCGCTCGTGGGCACAAAATACATCAGTCAGCAGGAGTACGATCAGGCCATTGCTGATGCCCGCCAGGCCGATGCCGCCGTGATTGCCGCAAAAGCCACGGTCGAAAGCGCCCGCATCAATCTCGCTTATACCAAAGTAACCGCGCCAATTAGCGGACGTATCGGCAAATCGACTGTGACCGAAGGTGCTCTCGTCACTAACGGGCAAACGACTGAACTGGCGACTGTCCAGCAACTCGATCCTATCTACGTCGATGTGACCCAATCAAGCAATGATTTCATGAGACTGAAGCAGTCCGTAGAGCAAGGAAATTTACATAAGGAAAACACCACCAGCAACGTAGAGCTGGTCATGGAAAACGGTCAAACTTATCCCCTGAAAGGCACACTGCAATTCTCCGATGTGACCGTGGATGAAAGCACTGGTTCCATAACCCTACGTGCGGTTTTCCCTAACCCACAGCATACGCTTCTGCCGGGTATGTTTGTGCGCGCCCGGATTGATGAAGGTGTACAACCTGATGCCATTCTTATTCCGCAACAAGGCGTCAGCCGCACACCGCGTGGCGATGCAACCGTGCTGATTGTGAATGAGAAAAGTCAGGTTGAAGCGCGTCCAGTCGTTGCCAGCCAGGCGATTGGCGATAAATGGTTAATTAGCGAAGGGCTGAAATCTGGCGATCAAGTCATTGTCAGCGGTCTGCAAAAAGCGCGTCCGGGAGAACAGGTTAAAGCCACGACCGATACCCCCGCAGATACTGCGTCGAAGTAAGGCAATCAGACATGGCAAACTTTTTTATTCGACGACCGATATTTGCATGGGTGCTGGCCATTATTCTGATGATGGCAGGCGTACTGGCGATCCTACAATTACCTATCGCCCAATACCCAACCATTGCGCCGCCTGCGGTTTCTGTTTCGGCAAACTATCCGGGTGCTGATGCACAGACCGTACAGGATACGGTGACGCAGGTTATCGAACAGAATATGAATGGTATCGATAACCTAATGTATATGTCCTCCACCAGCGATTCCGCCGGTAGCGTAACAATTACCCTCACTTTCCAGTCAGGGACAGATCCAGATATCGCGCAAGTCCAGGTGCAGAACAAACTCCAACTTGCCACGCCGTTGCTGCCGCAGGAAGTTCAACAACAGGGGATTAGCGTTGAAAAGTCCAGTAGCAGTTATTTGATGGTGGCAGGTTTTGTCTCTGATAATCCCAGTACCACTCAGGACGATATCTCGGACTATGTGGCCTCTAACGTTAAAGATACGCTTAGCCGCCTGAATGGCGTTGGTGACGTGCAACTCTTTGGCGCACAGTATGCGATGCGTATCTGGCTGGACGCCGACCTGCTAAACAAATATAAACTGACACCGGTTGATGTGATTAACCAGTTGAAAGTGCAGAACGATCAGATAGCTGCCGGGCAACTGGGCGGAACACCAGCGTTGCCTGGGCAACAGTTGAACGCCTCGATTATTGCTCAGACCCGGTTAAAAAATCCGGAAGAGTTCAGCAAAGTCACCCTGCGCGTGAACAGCGACGGTTCAGTGGTTCGCCTGAAAGATGTCGCCCGTGTTGAGCTTGGTGGTGAAAACTATAACGTCATCGCCCGTATCAACGGTAAACCGGCAGCGGGTCTGGGTATTAAACTAGCCACTGGCGCGAACGCCCTCGATACGGCGAAAGCCATTAAGGCGAAACTGGCAGAATTACAGCCATTCTTCCCGCAGGGAATGAAGGTTCTCTACCCTTATGACACCACGCCATTCGTCCAGCTTTCTATTCACGAAGTGGTAAAAACGCTGGTTGAAGCCATTATCCTGGTGTTTCTGGTGATGTATCTGTTCTTGCAGAATATGCGAGCAACGCTGATCCCCACCATTGCTGTGCCCGTAGTGCTGTTAGGGACGTTTGCCATCCTCGCCGCTTTTGGTTACTCCATCAACACACTAACAATGTTTGGAATGGTGCTTGCCATCGGGCTGCTCGTCGATGATGCGATAGTGGTGGTAGAGAACGTCGAGCGCGTGATGATGGAGGATAATCTCCCGCCAAAAGAAGCGACGGAAAAATCGATGTCGCAAATTCAGGGCGCACTAGTGGGTATTGCGATGGTGCTGTCAGCGGTTTTTATTCCGATGGCATTCTTCGGCGGTTCCACAGGGGCAATTTATCGCCAGTTTTCTATCACCATTGTTTCGGCAATGGCGCTTTCCGTACTGGTGGCATTGATTCTCACCCCTGCATTATGCGCAACGCTACTCAAACCAGTCTCTGCCGAACATCACGATAAAAAGAGCGGTTTCTTCGGCTGGCTTAATACCACTTTCGATCATAGCGTTAACCACTATACCAATAGCGTTGGCAAAATCCTCGGTTCCACAGGGCGATATTTACTGATCTATGCGCTGATAGTTGCCGGAATGGTAGTGTTGTTTTTACGTCTCCCTTCTTCCTTTTTGCCGGAAGAAGATCAGGGGGTCTTTCTGACCATGATTCAACTTCCTGCTGGCGCGACGCAAGAGCGGACGCAAAAAGTGTTGGATCAAGTGACGGATTACTATCTGAAGAACGAGAAAGCGAACGTTGAAAGCGTCTTTACGGTTAACGGATTTAGCTTCAGCGGCCAGGCACAAAACGCCGGGATGGCCTTCGTTAGCCTGAAACCGTGGGAAAAGCGTGGTGGCGATGAAAACAGCGCGGAAGCAGTTATCCACCGCGCCAAAATGGAGCTGGGCAAGATCCGCGACGGTTTTGTCATTCCGTTCAATATGCCAGCCATTGTTGAACTGGGCACAGCAACGGGATTCGACTTTGAGTTAATCGATCAGGCCGGTCTGGGGCACGATGCCCTAACCCAGGCCCGCAACCAGTTGCTTGGTATGGCGGCGCAACATCCTGACAGCTTAGTCAGTGTACGTCCCAATGGTCTGGAAGATACCGCGCAGTTCAAACTTGAAGTTGACCAGGAAAAGGCACAGGCATTAGGCGTTTCGCTTTCTGATATCAATCAGACCATTTCTACGGCGTTGGGCGGAACTTACGTTAACGACTTCATCGACCGTGGACGGGTAAAAAAAGTGTACGTTCAGGCTGATGCAAAATTCCGTATGCTGCCAGAAGATGTCGATAAACTTTATGTCCGCAGCGCCAACGGTGAAATGGTGCCATTCTCTGCCTTTACCACTGCACATTGGGTGTATGGTTCTCCGCGACTGGAACGCTACAACGGCCTGCCTTCAATGGAGATTCAGGGGGAAGCCGCGCCAGGAACCAGTTCCGGTGATGCGATGGCGCTGATGGAAAATCTTGCGTCAAAATTACCTGCCGGCATTGGTTATGACTGGACGGGGATGTCGTATCAGGAACGCTTATCGGGTAACCAGGCTCCGGCCCTGGTAGCAATCTCCTTCCTGGTGGTTTTCCTGTGCCTTGCGGCGCTCTATGAAAGCTGGTCAATTCCCGTCTCGGTTATGCTGGTCGTGCCATTAGGGATTGTCGGTGTACTGCTGGCTGCAACACTCTTTAATCAGAAAAATGACGTTTATTTTATGGTGGGCTTGTTAACGACAATTGGCTTATCAGCCAAAAACGCCATTTTGATTGTTGAGTTCGCCAAAGACCTGATGGAGAAAGAAAGTAAAGGCGTTATCGAAGCAACGCTAATGGCGGTGCGCATGCGTCTGCGACCTATCCTGATGACATCCCTCGCATTTATACTCGGCGTGTTGCCGCTGGCTATCAGTAACGGTGCCGGGAGCGGCGCTCAGAACGCAGTGGGTATCGGTGTAATGGGTGGCATGGTCTCTGCAACATTGCTGGCTATTTTCTTCGTGCCGGTGTTCTTTGTCGTGATCCGCCGTTGCTTCAAAGGGTAAATCAGAAACATAAAGGCGTCTTCGACGCCTTTTAAATTTTCTGGAAAAATGAGAATAATTAATAGGATAAGCATTATTTTTTCTATAACCAGCAACTCATTTGCACCTTCTCCCTTCACTATTTTTACAATTCACATAATTTGTCATTATTCATCCTAAAAGAATTATAACTACCAATGATAAAATAATATCCAGATCGTTAATAAGAGAATTCACTTATTAAGCGATAGCGTTATTATTGAGGTAACATCATGAAAAGATTAATTTCTGTGGCATTGCTCACCGCATTGCTGGCGGGTTGTGCTCACGATTCCCCTTGCGTTCCGGTTTATGACGATCAGGGCCGTCTGGTTCACACCAATACCTGTATGAAAGGTACGACGCAGGATAACTGGGAAACTGCCGGAGCTATTGCTGGCGGGGCAGCGGCTGTCGCTGGCCTGACAATGGGGATTATTGCTCTGTCAAAATAACTGAACAGAGCGCGGACTTCCGCGCTCTGTTTAACGATACAGAATCTTTCTATACGTTAAACATTGCTATATTCCGCTGGCTAATTCCCTTTTAATTAAGCATTTTATCTCGTCGCTTGCCTTTCTATCGAAATAACGCATGACTTTATTTTTCAATAACATCATCCCTTCTGATACTCACGCTAATAATCATTATTCTGCTTAGTAAAATACGCGTAAATATTTTGCGCCAAAATGTGGCGCATGTTTCATTTTCGCACCATTGCGGGGCGCTGTTTCTATTATTTCCTGTCTACACTCTGCTTATTGCGTCGCGGAATCGTGCGCAAAAACTGGCACTACTTTTGCTTATAAGAGGATGGCCACAGACAGGTAAAAAACGTTTCCCAAACGTTCTATAACGATAATTTTCGCCTTACAGGAAGCATTATGAAAAAGATGATGATAGCCACACTGGCTGCCGCCAGCGTGCTGCTTGCCGTTGCAAATCAGGCGCATGCTGGCGCGACGCTCGATGCTGTAAAGAAAAAAGGTTTTGTGCAATGCGGGATCAGCGACGGATTACCGGGGTTCTCTTATGCTGATGCAGACGGTAAGTTTTCTGGTATTGATGTTGATGTTTGTCGTGGTGTTGCCGCTGCTGTATTTGGCGACGACACGAAAGTGAAATATACGCCGCTCACCGCAAAAGAACGCTTTACTGCATTGCAATCCGGAGAAGTGGACTTACTCTCCCGTAATACGACCTGGACTTCATCTCGCGACGCAGGCATGGGAATGGTATTTACTGGCGTCACTTATTACGACGGCATTGGTTTCCTGACACATGACAAAGCAGGGTTAAAAAGCGCGAAGGAACTTGATGGCGCAACTGTCTGTATTCAGGCGGGTACGGATACCGAACTCAACGTTGCCGATTACTTCAAGGCAAACAATATGAAGTACACGCCAGTGACTTTCGATCGCTCTGACGAATCCGCGAAGGCACTGGAGTCTGGTCGCTGCGATACTCTGGCTTCGGATCAATCACAACTGTATGCCTTGCGTATCAAATTAAGTAACCCTGCCGAATGGATTGTTCTGCCGGAAGTTATCTCTAAAGAACCGCTTGGCCCGGTGGTTCGTCGTGGCGATGACGAATGGTTTTCTATTGTGCGCTGGACCCTGTTCGCCATGCTGAATGCTGAAGAGATGGGCGTTAATTCACAGAACGTCGATGAAAAAGCAGCAAATCCGGCAACACCAGATATGGCGCACCTGCTGGGTAAAGAAGGCGATTACGGTAAGGATCTGAAACTGGATAACAAGTGGGCCTACAACATCATCAAACAGGTAGGTAATTACTCGGAAATTTTTGAGCGCAACGTCGGCTCCGAAAGTCCGCTGAAAATTAAACGGGGTCAAAATAACCTCTGGAATAACGGTGGCATCCAATATGCACCGCCCGTGCGTTAAGTAAGTGTGAGGTAACGAGCGTCGCTACAGCGGCGCTCTCTTTAGCGTTATGGTTTTCGAGGTTTCTATGTCTCATCGCCGCCCAACTGTTAAAGGCTCACTCTCCTTTGCCAACCCTGTGGTTCGCGCCTGGTTATTCCAAATCCTTGCCGTTGTTGCCGTCGTCGGCATTGTTAGTTGGCTATTTCACAATACCGTGACGAATCTAAGCAATCGTGGCATTACATCAGGGTTTGCCTTTCTTGATCGTGACGCTGGCTTCGGTATCGTCCAGCATTTGATCGATTACCAGCAGGGCGATACCTACGGACGCGTTTTTATTGTCGGTTTGCTCAATACGCTACTGGTTTCAGCATTGTGTATTGTGTTCGCTTCTGTTCTGGGCTTCTTTATTGGATTAGCGCGACTTTCAGAGAACTGGTTACTGCGAAAGTTATCCACAATTTATATTGAGATCTTCCGTAATATTCCGCCGCTGTTGCAAATCTTCTTCTGGTACTTTGCCGTGTTGCGCAATTTGCCCGGACCGCGACAGGCAGTGAGTGCGTTTGATCTGGCCTTTTTGAGCAATCGCGGGCTTTACATTCCCTCACCGCAACTGGGAGATGGATTTCTTGCGTTTATCGTGACCGTTGTGATGGCTATAGCCATTTCTGTTGGGCTATTTCGCTTCAACAAAACGTACCAGATAAAAACCGGTCAACTACGTCGCACATGGCCTGTCGCCGCTGTGATGATCATTGGTTTACCTTTGCTGGCGCAATGGCTTTTTGGCACAGCACTTCACTGGAACATTCCAGCCCTACAAGGGTTTAACTTCCGCGGTGGTATGGTGCTGATCCCTGAACTGGCTGCCTTAACGTTGGCGCTTTCGGTCTATACCTCTGCATTTATCGCTGAGATTATCCGCGCAGGGATTCAGGCTGTGCCTTATGGCCAACACGAAGCAGCCCGATCGCTGGGATTACCCAATACTGTCACACTACGTCAGGTGATTATTCCGCAGGCGCTGCGGGTGATTATTCCTCCGTTAACCAGCCAGTATCTCAACATCGTCAAAAACTCTTCTCTTGCCGCCGCTATTGGCTATCCGGATATGGTTTCACTGTTTGCCGGCACCGTGCTTAACCAGACCGGGCAGGCCATCGAGACGATAGCCATGACCATGTCGGTCTATCTGATTATCAGCCTGACTATCTCACTGCTGATGAATATCTATAACCGCCGTATCGCAATCGTTGAACGCTAAGGAGTCATGATGACGAAAGTATTGCTGTCTCATCCCCCGCGCCCGGCGAACCATAACCCAAGCCGCGTTATAGTTTGGGCGCGCAAAAATCTGTTCTCAAGCTGGAGTAATAGTCTGCTGACCATTGGTTGCCTGTGGCTGATGTGGGAATTGATTCCACCGTTGCTGAACTGGGCTTTTTTGCAGGCTAACTGGGTTGGGTCAACCCGCGCAGACTGTACAAAAGCAGGTGCCTGCTGGGTCTTCATCCACGAGCGATTTGGCCAGTTTATGTATGGGCTTTACCCACACGACCAACGCTGGCGAATTAATCTGGCATTACTGATTGGCCTGATTTCGATTGCACCAATGTTCTGGAAAATACTCCCCCATCGCGGTCGCTATATTGCGGTATGGGCGGTGATTTACCCGCTTATTGTCTGGTGGCTAATGTATGGTGGTTTTCTTGGTCTTGAGCGAGTTGAAACCCGGCAATGGGGTGGGCTAACACTTACTTTGATTATTGCATCAGTTGGGATTGCAGGGGCGCTGCCGTGGGGGATTTTATTGGCGTTAGGCCGCCGTTCTCATATGCCGATTGTGCGTATCTTATCCGTCATTTTTATCGAGTTCTGGCGTGGCGTACCGCTGATCACCGTGTTGTTTATGTCGTCAGTGATGCTGCCGTTATTTATGGCAGAAGGCACCAGCATCGACAAACTGATCCGTGCATTAGTCGGAGTGATCCTGTTCCAGTCCGCTTATGTTGCGGAAGTGGTGCGAGGTGGATTGCAGGCGCTCCCCAAAGGTCAATATGAAGCTGCAGAGTCGCTGGCGTTGGGTTACTGGAAAACCCAGGGACTGGTTATTCTGCCACAGGCACTGAAACTGGTTATTCCAGGGCTGGTAAACACCATCATCGCACTATTCAAAGATACCAGTCTGGTGATCATTATCGGGTTGTTCGATCTTTTCAGTAGCGTTCAGCAGGCAACCGTTGATCCCGCCTGGTTGGGCATGTCGACCGAAGGGTACGTCTTCGCTGCACTGATCTATTGGATCTTCTGTTTCAGTATGTCGCGTTATAGCCAACATCTGGAAAAACGTTTTAACACCGAGCGTACACCGCATTGAGGACACTATGAGCCAAATTTTACTGCAACCTGCTAACGCGATGATTACGCTGGAAAATGTTAACAAATGGTATGGGCAATTCCATGTCCTGAAGAATATAAATTTAATCGTGCAACCGGGGGAACGAATCGTTCTGTGTGGCCCTTCTGGTTCCGGGAAATCGACAACCATCCGTTGTATTAATCACCTGGAAGAACATCAACAGGGAAGAATCGTAGTGGATGGCATCGAACTTAACGAAGATATCCGCAATATTGAGCGTGTCAGGCAAGAAGTAGGAATGGTCTTTCAGCATTTCAATCTCTTCCCACATCTGACCGTTTTACAGAACTGTACCCTGGCGCCGATTTGGGTACGCAAGATGCCGAAGAAAGAGGCTGAAGCTCTGGCGATGCATTACCTTGAGAGAGTACGAATTGCCGAACATGCACAGAAGTTTCCCGGACAGATATCCGGTGGTCAGCAGCTACGCGTTGCCATAGCTCGTTCACTCTGCATGAAACCCAAGATCATGTTGTTTGATGAACCCACGTCGGCGCTCGATCCGGAGATGGTGAAAGAAGTGCTGGATACGATGATTGGACTGGCACAGTCGGGTATGACAATGCTGTGTGTAACGCATGAGATGGGATTTGCCCGCACTGTTGCTGACAAGGTCATTTTTATGGATCGCGGAGAGATTGTTGAGCAGGCCGCGCCGGATGAGTTTTTTGCACATCCGAAATCGGAACGCACGCAGGCGTTTTTATCGCAGGTAATCCATTAAATTGGATATGTTTTCAAAATGCAAAAAGGCCATCCTTCCGGATGGCCTTCTGCTTTATTTGATGTCTGGCAGTTCCCTACTCTCGCATGGGGAGACCCCACACTACCATCGGCGCTACGGCGTTTCACTTCTGAGTTCGGCATGGGGTCAGGTGGGACCACCGCGCTACTGCCGCCAGACAAATTCTTTTCTAACCTGCCGAACTTTAACCTAAAAAGTGGTGCTGATACCCAGAGTCGAACTGGGGACCTCACCCTTACCAAGGGTGCGCTCTACCAACTGAGCCATATCAGCACGCTAAATTTGATGCCTGGCAGTTCCCTACTCTCGCATGGGGAGACCCCACACTACCATCGGCGCTACGGCGTTTCACTTCTG
>NZ_PTSR01000046.1:0-18851 GCF_002965345.1 Escherichia sp. MOD1-EC5950 | reverse complement strand
GAGAACCTTAAGGAAACAACATGTTGGGTGGAGCGGACAATCCAAATGGTGAATTACCGTCTTATATCACTGGCGCTAACATTACTGAAGGTTGACCCGCTGAAGTGCATTCTGTGCGGAAGTCAGATGCGTTTTACGGGACTGAAGCGGGTCTACCGTCTGGCAGAGCTGGTCATGATGCATGAGCCACTGGCACGACAGCGGGTGTGCGGCTGAGAGCCGCAGAGGGGAAGTTGCGTCCATTTTTGGGGAAATGAAACAAAAAATCATCACAGATATAAGAAATCAATCAATGAGCGCCATTTAATTGCCGGTGCATTGTGGTGCAGCCATCATGGCTCGCAGCCGGAATTGAATAAACATCCATTTTTTGGTGTTTTTTTAATCTTTCCGGGTTTTTAATTCCTATCGATGAACATGCGGCGGTGTTGTACTCGCTGATCGGCACATGCCGTCTGAACAATGTGGAGCCAGAAAAGTGGCTGCGTTACGTCATTGAACATATCCAGGACTGGCCGGCAAACCGGGTACGCGATCTGTTGCCCTGGAAAGTTGATCTGAGCTCTCAGTAAATAGCAATACGGTTCTGACGAGTCGCTTACAAATAAATCAACCAACGGCAGACGGAGATCAATCGTATGCGCTGCCAGTGGCTCGCCTGAAAAATGCGTCAATATGAGTTCGCCGGAACGATACCATATTCTGAGCGTACTGCCGGAATGCCCTTCCAACTGGGTTGACGAACTCCTGCCATGGAACGGTAGCACTCACCATAAATAAGCGTCAATATGGTACTCCGTTAACACTTACCACCGGAAAGAGGCCAGTCAGCGAATATCTGGTGAAATCACCGCACCAGAGAAAAAATGGCGGTTTTGCTGACATCCGGTCGGCGCAGAAATGCGCGGGTACGACAGTGACTCGTCAAATCTCAGCTTTAGCACACGCAGGATCAATTGCGGATTATCTGCCAGTACCGTCTGTCTTGCATTCATCATAAATGTCCTTTTACTGCGAAAATATACGTTAGTATCGGAAACAGGAAAGGGAGGTGAGGATGGTTTAAAAGAGGCGCGCACGAATTATACGCCGGGCCCCGAGGTTTCACATTTCGCGGTTTGCGTGATGGTGAATTCCTGTCGCATTTAGGGATACTAATCTATTGTCTGGATGGGGGTGTTGTCAATTGGAGTAGCTTTGTTGATGGTTTTGGTTTAGTGGACGGAAACGGTGCGCAGAGACGGAACGTCGCGTTTTGCTAATAGGCAGCGAAGCCGTCCTTCCACCGCGCCAGTCATGTTGACGTGTGTTCATCACCAAGATCTGTTAATGCACGGGTGTATCTGCACCCCACATATGTGCTTATGACCGGGTGATAGGAGCGGAGTGGCTCCACTACTCCACCACCACGTTCGTTAAAGTAATGATAAGTCAAAGTTTATCAAACACTGTCCCGTCCCCACTTCTGTAGTTATGTCTACGTTGAATTTGTAGTTTTCCGGGTACGGTCCGGCAATGTCGTCGATGAAGGATTCGCGGTTAGGGTAGTACCTAACGCCCGGGAAATCGACCTTACAGCTTGTGACTGATCCTGAGGTCTGAGGGTTCGGCTTGATTTCTATTCTAGCACCATCCGTTGAGTTGAGTACTAATGTGTTCTCCACAGCGCAGTGGCCCTTACGTGCGACACAGGACTGCACGGGTGTTTGTACTTGGGCCGAGATCCTATTGTTCATGCGTGAGGCGTGCACTGTTGCAGTAATAGTAACTCTGCGGTCAATGTGTTGCCCCCCGTAGGCGTCTGTGTAGTTGTAGTCATTCAGCAGGGTCACACGCCAGGTTTCGTCCATAAGGTTGTTATACTGCCCAACCTTTGGTGCGGGCCCTTTGAAGGTCACATACGCGTTCCCACGGGAGCCTTGAGGTATTGTGGTATCGGTTGGGTTGACATCTTCGCCGTTGTTTATGCCGCCCGAGACGCGGGCGCCATTAGTGTACACCCATTCGGCGAGGAATGTAACACCGTTGTATGTCTGGTCTGCAGGTTTTTTCACATAGGATGCGCCATGGCGTACATATACATCGGATCGCGTACCCCAGTATGAATCAGCGATGGCTTTGGACCATACGTACGGTTTGTCCGTGTCGCAGTGTGGTGGTGATATTATGTGCGTGCCGCTTGGCCATGACCCCTCTGTATCTTCGATCTTGTAGTCGATGGAGGTGAGGCAGTAGTTTGACAATTCGGCATTGGCGGTCGTTGTCCACCCCCATAGTAAGAAGATGGTACCCATTGACCGGGCCGCGTGACGTAAAAACGTATTAATCATAAATCACCATGCGATAAATTATATTTTCTGGCAGAACGCATCTGGCGCTCTGCCCACAACATCCATCGTGCCTCATACTGTTGCACCCGCTGACGGACGTCCTCTTCAGACAATCCCCTCCTGCGGGCCTGCTCCTCAAGCCGCAACCGACGTGCACGATGGTTCTCTTTTGCACGGGGCGCTATTCCGGTGGGCCCCGTTGCATCAAACCAGACGCCAAGCCAGTCAAAACCGCGTTCAGTCCGACCGACCTGCGTTTTGTCCGGATGACATTCAAAGCCGGTGTTCTCAAAGTAATCATGCAGCCGTCTGACAGCACGCCGTAACGGCCAGCGCCGCGTGGACAGAAAAAGGAAGTCGTCCATATACCGGACATAATAAATATCCTCCTGACGGCTGAATGCCGAATCCACATACCACAGGAACGATGCCCCCAGTAGAGGGCTCAGGGCACTCCCGCGGCATATACCGCCCTGTGGTGTAAAAAACTCACCGCCGTGTTCGACGGTGTACCAGATATACTGTTTAATAATGTTCTGCAGCACCGGCGAACGGATAAAACGGCAGACGTGATGCCAGAGCTGCTGTTTCCGGATATGCAGGTAATACCCCCGGATATCCGTCCGCCAGACAAAACGCGCGCCCTGTGCAAGCTTTTGCGTTATTTCTGCCAGCGAGTCCCGGCCGCCCTGGTGTCCCGCAGTATGGACACACCGGCTCTGCAGGGGCAGCAGGTCCTGTATTTCCAGAGCCACCCACTTCATCACCATGGCATCAGCGGCAGACCAGAGAACGATATCGTCCTGTTTTCTGTCCGGATAAGCTGTGGCGGTAACAGTCGATATTCACCGTTATCCACCTGCTGCCATATGTGATTCAGGTATTTTTTCCGGTGAAAACGCAGGTCCCATATATCAGCGTTATGGGATGCCCGGCGTCGCCGGCGAAATATCCATGCCTGTGCAGATTCGCGGTGACTGTTGTCTCTCATTCATGATTTCAGTCAAATTTTTTAATTACCCGACCCGGTGGTTCATAAATGGTTTTGTCTTCCTCAGCACCGGTTTATATCTGAGCAGAATATCCAGCCAGAACGTCAGGTCATTACGTATCCCCAGCTTCCGGTATATCTGCGACTTCTGATATGACACCGTCTTCGTACTGCGGTGACGACAACGGGCTATCTCCGACACACTCATCCCCTGTATCAGCATCCGCAGTAATGACAACTCCGTGGGGGTCAGTGTGTCTGGCAGTGTCAGGGTAAGCTCCGCGTTATAGTGTGTCAGAAAAACACTCAGCGTTACCGCACTCATTTTCCGTTTCCTGCTCCCGCCTGATTTCCACTCATCCCTGGTGCTGTTTCAGCAGCACGCTGACCACTTCCGCAAACGACTTCCCGTAATCCTGCTCAGTCGATGGCTGTATACCGCCGTTGTTCACCAGATATTTCCCTTTCACGAAGAATGACGGTGTTCCTGTCACACCATAAGCTTTTGCCGCTTCCTGCTGTCTGGCCGTCAGGGCACGTACCGCCATGCTGTTTTTCGCCGCGTCATAGTCCCTTGCCGGAATACCGGCATCAATGAACACCTGGCGGATACTCGCTTCCGTCTTAATGCTCCGGTTTATCTGTACCGCCACAAACAGCGGTAACTCCACTCTGTCTTCCACACCCAGTACTTTTGCCACCGACCAGGCTTCCGTCAGCTCCAGTCCCATTGGTCCCATTGTGCTGACGTGATACTTCACCACCCTCTCCCCCGACGGCAGGATTTTGTCCACGGCCTGGCTGACGTGAAAACGGCTGCTGAAAGCCGCACAGGGCGGGCAGTAAAAGGAGAAAAACTCCACCACCGCCGGTGCGTCTGCCACCGGCGTCTTCAGCACGCTGTAATCCTTACCTTCCGCGGGTGTCGCTGCCCGGGACTGTGGCATGCAGGCGATGCCCAGCCCACAGAACAGCAGAAATACCAGTTGCCTGAACATCATTAATTACCTTTCACAGATTTATTCACGAATTACGGCGTTGTCTTTCTGACTGGCTGGTATGACCGGGTCAGTAATATCCCTGCAGCAGATGACTTTCAAACCAGAGGTAAAACCAGAGTGCCCCGGTCATAATGAACAGCAGCACTTCCGTCAGGTGCTCTGCCAGCCATTCCCGTTTTCCCTTTCTTTCCGCCTTCTGTTTCCTGCCGGCATGCCTCTGCTTCATCTGTTTTTACCTCCGTGAGATTACAGATATGCAACCTCAAATTTCAGTCTGGCTGATGCCATCCCCAGCGCGCCATCCCGGGAAACGTCAGTCACCGGGATTAACGTACAGGTACGCATACCGGTATCTTCTTTTTCATCGCTGCAGAAAGGATTTCCGCCATCCGGACCGGTCAGCTTTATCAGACTGCCTGTCTTTTTTTCCTTCAGGGAAAGCGTCGCTCCGGTGTCAGCACCACTGTCCGTCTGCAAAACAACTTTCTCATTACCGCTTGCCGTTCCTTTAACAATGGCAGCCGTTAATGCTGTTTTCAGTGGCGCATCTCCCTCACACGTCCAGGTAATATTCAGGGGAGCATGCTCCTTATTCTGCTCTCCCTGCACCAGAAGCCCCAGGTTATATGAAGAAGGCACCTGAATATCACAGCTCGGCTGGGTGAAGGTGACATTAATTGTCAGCGTTGCTGTGGCGGTGGTGGCCGCCTGTCCGCTGCCGGTCATCACCACCATCATCAGTGCTGCCAGGGCCGCTTTAGTGAATCTCATAGCTCTGAACTCCACCCCAGTCATTTACAGCATCCACGCTGATTTTTCCGCTCACCTTTTTACCCAGATTCACGTCACTGAACGGCTTAAGCTGTGAGACTTCCTTCATCACCTTGTCACTGAGTGTGATGTCCTTACCGTTATGCTTCAGGCTCACAATAGCCATGTAATACGGCGTCGGGTTCTTCAGCCAGGTGTCGCTGCCACGCTGTTCCAGCTTCAGCTGCTTCTCTGCATCCTTACGACCATCCTTAATGGACGCCGGACGGTAAATCAGCTTCACACGGGTGTTCATGGCAATGGCCAGTACACTGCCTTCGTTATCTTTCATCTCCGGTTTGGGCGGCACTTCCTGCACGTTCAGCCAGAACAGGGATTCACGGTCTTTCGGCAGATTGCTGTCCGTGTTCATGATGCGGATAATCTGTTTCTGTTTGGGCGACACCTTAAAGAACGGGGGCTGTGGCACCATGTAGACGCCGTTCCCCTGGTTCGTGTTATCAATCCACACCTGACCACCATAGGTCTTGTCCGCATTGTTCGTCACTTCAAAAGAAACATTCTTCTTTCCCTCTTCATAAATGAAACGGGTCCCGTTCAGCGTAAATGCCGCCATGGACTGGCTGCAGAAAGAGAGAGAAAGGAGGGCAGCCAGCGCTGCCTTACCAAAATTATTCACAACGAACCTCCTGAACTTTATTCGTGTTGGCCTTCAGCCCTGCCATGGAGAAACGACACTGTTTTCCGTCCCCGGTATTCACGCTGACAGTTTTCGGTTCAGCCAGCATGTTCATCAGCAGAACACCATTGTTTGAAATAAACCCTGCATTCAGCCCCTGTTCCGTTTTCGCATCACCACCGGTCAGGTAGTTGCCCTGCGCATCCTTCACTCGCAGGATATAACGCAGCACATTCTCGAAGCCGAATTTGCGGTAAATCATCGCCTTTTCGGTCGGCACCACGTTGTATGATGTGGTCTCAAACTCCATGTTGTCCGGCACGTTATCCATGTTGATGTTGATGCTGTTCTCTGAATACTCAGATAACCACACAACCGTGTTACCGTCACTGTTCGTCGGCATGGAGCCGTTAACAGAAACACCTTTAACGCCCGGAATGCTGACAATACCCACGGTGTCAGACGACTCTTTGGTAAAGAGCGGACCAGTCTCAGATGTCCCCAGAACAGAGCCGGAAACACTGCCGGAGAAACTGGTCTGGCTGCTTCCGTGCCTGTTGTAGGAGCGGGACACGCCCATGTTGGTCTGAATGGCATCAAACGCATAACTGGCCGATGCAGACGCACCACGGTCACCTTTCGAGCCGGCATTTGCACTGAGGCTGTAGTTAAAGCGGTCTGTTGGTGTCGCAGACACACTGGTATTGAATGTCGTGCCTCCGTTGCGGGTATATCCCACACTGTTACTGCTGAAATGACGGATGCCCTTCATGTCAAACGGCACACTCACACTCAGGGAAACGGAGTAATCCGCCTTATCTGACCAGGCATACTTTGAATACGACCCGTTCAGGAAGACCGAGACGGAATCAAATACAGACGTACTGAATGACAGCGTGCTTCCGGTGTCATGCCCCTCACGCATCCAGTAATCCTGACGCCAGAAAGAGCCGCTCAGGTACGTGTTGTCAAAACGGTGCGACAACCGGGCTTCATAGCGGGATTTCTGGTTACCGCCTCGCCAGCGCCAGATATCCTTCGGGTCAAAGTCTGCAAACTCCACATACCCCTTACTCTGGTAGCGGTATGTCAGTAACTGCAGGTCTGTCTTGTCCGAGAAACTTTTGGCATACTTGGCGCTGAAGCTTTGTCCGGTTTTCACTTCTCCGTTGTCATAGCTGGCCTTTGACACGTTCGCACTGAGCGACACGGCCCCCAGTCCTCCCAGCATCTGGGTAACGCCCAGACCACCGGCCTGATAATCATCATTCAGAATGAATGCTGAGTTCAGCGTGGTGGTGGAGAAACCATAGTCCAGACTGCCCAGCCAGAACATTCCGGTGTCAGAATGAAACGCCTTATCCAGTTCATTACTGTTGTTCTTCTTACCCACCGCCAGGTTGTACTGGAACTCACCCGGACGCAGCAGCGTCGGCAGCGTGGTGACCGGATAGACCTGCTCGGTCTTGTTGCCACTTTCATCTTCAACGGTCACCACCAGGTCGCCGTTCCCCATCGGGCGCAGGTCATCCAGACGATAAGGTCCCGCCGGTACCATTTTAGAATAGACCGTATATCCGTTTTGTTTCACGGTAATACGGGAAGGGGTGGGGGCGATACCGGAAATGTCCGGCGCATACCCCCTGGATTCCCACGGGCGCATATTACTGTTAGAGCGAAGTGCCGCTCCGTAGAAATTGAAGTCAGAAAACAGTTCGGTACGTGTCTGTGATTTCCCCAGCAACAGGTCTCCCTGCACCTGGCTGATGGCCGTGGACAGGGTCAGGTCACTGGAGGTGAATTCGGTTTTATCACGGTCATGCGACACGTTCATGTTGCTGGATAACACCCAGCGCCCCAGGTTGATGGCTGCATCAAAATTCCCGAAGGCATTCACATCATCATGAACGTTTTTATTGAAGTTACCGTAATATTTCAGGCGCCCGCCATTCACACCGTAATCCCAGCGGGCGGGGTCGTTTTTACTCAGCACATAAGCCTGAGGAATATTAAATTTTAATGTCTGCGCACCGTAATCAAAATCCACTTTGGTGTGGGGATTACGGGTCAGAACATAGCACTGTTTATCCTTGTCATAGTCATCATCATAAGCATCTTTTTTTATCATCACCCCGGCGTTATCCAGCCATTCGGGAGAGAGACAAAGGCTGTTATTTTTTTCGTCCTCTTCCGTAATGACAAGATTCGCGCGACCGGTTCGCTCGTTATTAACGAGCACATCAACAACGTACTGACCTGCAGGCAGAGCGCTGTCTGTTTTCAGAATGGAAGGAATTACACTGGTTCCCTGAATAAAATCCAGGTTTAATTCTGTCGCGACACTCAAATGAGAATATATACTCAGTGCCAACAGAGATAGTTTAAAAAGACGACGCTGATTCATCTCTGAATATATCCTCGTGCTCAGCAAGGAGCATATACTCCGAAAATGGGACGATATATCCGGGAGAGAACTCCCGGATATATATATCAACTGTCAGCTATTACTCGTAAACAACAGAGTAAGCTGCTGCAGTCTCAAAGGTACCCGCCGTTTGACCGGCATTTAATTCAGCCTGATACTCGAAGCCCTTGGTAGCATCAGTAATGGTGAATTCAACAGCATTGTTTGCACTAGTGATATCAGCAGTATCACTGGTGGTGTTGGTGCCAGACACAGCGTTAAGCTTCACCCAAGAATCAGTTGATGTACCAGACTGATTTGCGATTCCCTGAGCGTTAAAGTTTGGCGATGCCCACGCAAAATGAGCTTTCGTCATACCTGTTACACAAGTCGGATCTTTGAGTTTCACTGAGAAATTCTTCTGAGATTTCCCACCCTTGTTCACAGTACCAAACTGAACCAGGTTATTTACAGCGCCATCGCCGTCAACAACAACATCACAGGTTTTCGCAGCAACAGTACCAATAAACTGAACCTGACCCTGAGACCCCGCATCGCCCAGTGCAGCCATAGCAGAACCCGCAGTCATGGTCATTGCAATAGCAGATGCAATCATTAATTTTTTCATCTTATTAAACTCCGAATAACTGGAATATCAAATAATCATTGTTACAGGACGCATTAATGACGCGTCGCTATTTTCTCCCCGAAAAAAAAGAAAATAACGCCCCCCCATCCATAAATACACGGCAGCCGCCTGCACAGATAGCAGCATTTATTTTTTGTGACACCAACTGTATTGTTCGGATTTACCGACAATAAAAGCGAGCCAGCCTGGAAACACCACGCTCTATACGGAGCAGGCGCCCAATGCACACGCTCAGATACCCGGCATTAACGCCATATCTTTGACAAACAACTTTGCGTAAATCCCCTTTAACAAGATGGTCACGCATTGCCAGAATAACTTTCGGGCTATGAATCGAAGAAAGCTCCATTAACAAATCAAACTGTTCACCTGATAATGAGCCTTTTACATCTTCTCTTCTGACAACTGAATCAAGACCTTTCTGATAAGAGGTCAAATCATCATAGCCACAACCAGGCATAAATACCCCTCCGCAGCTTTCTCCACTCCCCGGAACCAAAGGAACATGTTCTCAAAATTTATATATTTTCTATTTTATATAGTATCAAAGTCCGTTCAATACGCATTTTGCGATCTTTTTAACTAAAAAGAACACACTAAACAACACAAGATTCTGAATGCCGAACGCCAATAAGAACAATACACTACAGGTCAATGCATTAATCAGATTAAAAGATCGGATAATGCAATAAATACGATCTTTTATCGTTTTTTTTGGAAAGAATAAAAATAAAACCTGTCTTTATGTTTTTTATAAAAACAGCAAACAAGAAAGACTATTTTAAATAACAACTCCTGAATGCAATCTTGCTATCAACGCTAATATTTACGTTATTTATCAGTTGATTTGATAAGCCTTATCTGGCTTCTTGATATAAGACATTACCCGACGCAATTTAGGTCTGGATATATGATTTGTTTTTTTTACATTTTATTTAAATTAACTTCACAAATACCACCAGTGTATATCTATGTGTTTGTGCTTTAATTTTTATTCAGAAATAATCTGAATCAGGGTTTTGTTACTCTGCCAGCAGTAAAACGCCGGGTGCCGGCAAATATGCAAATGAGAATTGTTATAAAAAGAGAGTGCTATGAAAGTGCTGATTCTTGAATATCTTTCGCAGTGTAAAACAGCCACCACAGCGGAAGTGGCCGACATGCTGAAAACAACGGATTATCAGGCACGCTATCTTCTTCAGTGCCTGACTACAGAAGGAAAGGTAAAACGAAGCGGTATTCGTCGCGGAGCAAAGACGTTGTGGGAAATTGCACAGCCCCCCGGAATGCATAACACGCCCGGAGAGTCCTGTCCGGGCTTCAGATGTCAGGAACTGACGCCGGATGAAATTACCTCTTACCGTCTGCCAGCGCAGGCGGCAGGATACGTTCAGACATCTCACCAGGAGGAACCGTGAGTAAGAAGAAAACCACCACGGGGTTCCTGGAGAGTAGAGCCTGTACATAGATTTGTGTAATTGCCTGATTTTGATATGTTCAATCCAGCATCAAATGAAGGTTAATTTATGGACGAAAAACAGTTACAGGCTCTGGCTAACGAACTGGCCAAAAACCTCAAAACCCCTGAAGACCTCAGTCAGTTTGATCGGCTGCTGAAAAAGCTCAGCGTTGAAGCCGCTCTCAATGCAGAGATGACACACCATCTTGATCGATAGGAATTTAAATCCCCAAAAGATTAAAAAACACTCAAAAATGGATGGTTATTCAACACGGCCAGAATGTCGCATAATAAGTATTACCAATTCAATCGTTTACATTAATTGATTCAGGGGATCACTGGCGTTTTTTTTGCTCCATTTCTCTCAAAATGGACGCAACTTCCCCGATGCGGCTCTCAGCCGCACACCCGCTGTCGCGCCAGTGGCTCATGCATCCCGACCAGCTCTGCCAGACGGTAGCCCCGCTTCAGCCCCGTAAAACGCATCTGACTTCCGCACAGCACGCATTTCAGCGGGTCAGCCTTCAGTAACCGCTGATACATCCCCCTCCACCTGATTTGCCTTGCCGTTTTTCTCACCGTCTCCGTTATGGCGTAAACAACATCTTCCAGTAACCGGCGCTTCGCCGGACTCAGAAAACCGTAGTACCTCACCATACGGAACCCTTTATCCGCCACATGCCAGGAGAACTTTTCCATGAACTCATCTCCACTCATCACCAGGTATTCTTCCCGTTTTGTCCGGTGACTGTTGTACTGCAGGCCAATTTCATCCCGACCGGCATAATGCTCCAGACGGCCATCGGCACCGGCGGCTTTTTCAGGTAAGAGCCAAAGTACACCGCCACGTGGGTGGCGTTATCCATTACCCTGGAGACGTTGGCATTCCAGCCACGGCGGTAATGTGTGTCCAGGAAGCGATTCCAGTCCCGTTTACTGCTTCCTTCTGCTGTCAGCGCATCCGGTATCACCAGGTCAGGGTATTTCCGTGACAGCAACCGTGTTATCCGGTAACGCCACATGCTCATCACCTTACGGGCGTAAAAATGAAGATTTTTCCAAGGTGTGACCTGACGTCACACCACCGGCAGTGGTCGACAGATGAATATGTGGATGCCATTGCTGGTCACGGCCCCAGGTGTGGATTACCGTGAATATCCCCGGCTCCACATCTGCCTGGCGGCAGATTTCCTGTATCACGTCGGCTGCGATACGACTCATCTCTGCCAGCAACCACCGGTTGTGGAACACCAGGGACCAGTACTGGCAGGGAAGCGTGAACACAATATGCTGCCACGGGCAGTCGGGGACCAGACTCAGCAGATACTGTATCCACTGTGCGCCGGCCTTCACTCCGCAGTGCGGACAGGAGCGGCTTTTACAGCGGAAACAGACCTTCTTTGTATGGCAACAGTCCGGTGATGAACAACACCACTGCGTGTAGCCCATCAGTGTGGTCCCGCACGCCATGATTTTTGTCACAGACTCAATGACTACCGGACGTACTGAGCCTTCCGGCTGTTTCTCCAGCCAGTTAAGCCAGCGGTTTCCCTGCTGAAAAATGTCGGCAAAACGGGGAAGCATGAATTACGCAGGGGGAAGATGTGAGGTGCCGCACTGCGGACAGATAAAGGGATGTATCGTGCACACGGACAGAAAATTTTTCCAGGACATGGGGAGCATGGTGACATTACCGTCGGGCTCACCAACTATCCATACAGTTGTTTCATAATTGCCGGTGGCATCTTCTTCAAACAGGTATGGAATATCTTTCTCCATACAGTAATCGGCAGCACTGGCGAAGTCGGGAAAAAACAGCCCGACTTCATTATCTGTTCCTCCGGCGCAGGGGACCACCCGCCATCGCAACAGGGGGGCTGAGCGGGGGGATTGTTTGCGAGGTTTAGCTGAACGGGCCATTTAACCACCTGAAAGACAATGACATTGTCTGTTTTTATAACGGTAATTTCAGGCCATGACAAGCCGCAGCCGTCAGGCTGCCTACTCGGGAGATCACGTGCTGGCAACAGCGATACTGGATCGGCTGCTACATCACGCAACCACGCTGAATATCAAAGGAGAGAGTTACCGGTTAAAAGAGAAACGTAAAGCTGGAGTGCTGGCCAAAAACACAACGCCAATCAGTGATGATGAAATGGTGAAAAGCGGACAGCATCTTTAACGAAGGCAATTTTGCGGGCATGTAGCGAGGGGATAGAGGTCCCCCCGTCGGTATGTTATATGTGTTATGGTGTCGTCGGGCCATTGGGTAGCTTTGTGTTAGGGTCTGCTTCCGATCTCCAATGATGTGGATCTGAGTTAGGTTTTCCTGTGAGGGCGTTATCAGACGGTTTCCCCTGTTACTGGAATTGCGATGGACTTCTGACCCACCCTATCACCTGATATTTTGATGGTTTTGTGAATGTTATATGTTGATGAATCGGATATGACATCTTTTGACTCGTCCACCCAGTGTGTGTTTTCCAGGTATTTGATTCCCGCGATTTTCGGCCATGTGATTCTGATACGTGTTGTACTGTCTGTTACTACTTTTAGAGTTGAGACGGCCTGTAGGTCGACCCCGACTGGCCCGCTAAGCGTAATGACACTTGGGGTAAACTCTAATAGAAGAGCGTTTGGAGCGGGTTTGTAGACGGCGGTGGCGGTAATTTTCCATGTAAACCGGTTGGGCCATGACGTCGTCCCACCATTTCTGGATATAGCCACCGCTTCGGAAGTTTACTTTGAGGACGTCAGGGTTACCTGTACATATGTAAGTTTTTGGCAGCGTGAAGTGAGTGGACCATCGTGCAGCGAGGAGCTCATGCGGAAACCGTTTGGCATCGGCGTGTTGATCCAGGAAGGTGTCGTGTATTCCAGTTCGTCGACTGGTTCACCATTTTTTGTTAACAGCGTTACGTTGACGGTCCTCCCTTGAGGGGAGTCACAATTTATTGTTGGAGACGTGTTGTTCGGCGCGGATATCTCTTCGATGTCGAACACTTTGGTAGTTTGTGCCTAGCCCTCCCCCCCACAGCGTATAGTCGTGGGAGCCCTGTCGCGCTGGTGCCGGTCCCCTCAGTCCCGGTATTTGTTCCACCGGATAGGTCGGTTTTTTCGTACATTGTTGATTCGAAGTGCGTGGATTCGTACACCCCGCTGTGGGAAGCCGGGGCAAAGGCTAGCGGTTATCGCGGTAGCTGAGTAGGTAATTATCAAGCGATTCATAGTAAGTTCACCATATATGTTAAGATAGCAAAGCGGCCTTCATCTGGCGCTCTGCCCACAATGTCCATCGTGCCTCATACTGTTGCACCCTCAGGCGGACAGCCTCTTCAGACAGTCCTCTCCTGCGGGCCTGCTCCTCAAGCCGCAACCGACGTGCACGATGGTTCTCTTTTGCACGGGGAGCTATTCCAGTGGGCCCCGTTGAATCAAACCAGACGCCCAGCCAGTCAAAGCCACGCTCAGTCCGGCCGACCTGTGTTTTGTCCGGATGGCATTCAAAGCCGGTGTCCTCAAAGTAATCATGCAGCCGTCTGACAGCGCGCCGTAACGGCCAGCGCCGCGTGGACAGAAAAAGAAAGTCATCCATATAGCGGACATAATAAATATCCTCCTGACGGCTGAATGCCGAATCCACATACCACAGGAACGATGCCCCCAGTAGAGGGCTCAGGGCGCTGCCGCGACATATACCGCCCTGTGGTGTAAAAAACTCACCGCCGTGTTCAGCAGCACCGGCGAACGGATAAAACGGCAGACGTGATGCCAGAGCTGCTGTTTCCGGATATGTCGGTAATACCCCCGGATATCCGTCCGCCAGACAAAACGCGCGCCCTCTGCCAGCTTTTGCGTTATTTCTGCCAGCGAGTCCCGACCGCCCCGGTGTCCCGCAGTATGGACACACCGGCTCTGCAGGGGCAGCAGGTCCTGTATTTCCAGAGCCACCCACTTCATCACCATGGCATCAGCGGCAGACCAGAGAACGATATCGTCCTGTTTTCCGGTGCGGATAAGCTGTGATGGTAACAGACGGTATTCACCGTTATCCACCTGTTGCCATATACGCTCCGGATACTTTTCCCGATGGAAACGCAGGTGCCATATATCGGCGTTATGCGATGCCCGGCGTCGCTGACGATATATCCATCCAGTGGCGACTTCCCTCCGGTCAACCGTTGTGCGGAAAAGACTCATTTGTTAATTCCGTGACTAATTCATTGCAATGCATCAAGTGAGCAAACAGGACGGGATATCAGTTATGGAGGCGGAGGACGGATATATTCTGAAGAAATACCGGAAATACCGACATACACACCGGTATTGGTGAAAGGGATAATATAGTTGAGTAGGGTAAGTTTTTTTATTGCAGGCGAGCGCTGCAGCAAGACTGAATGCCGGGTACAGATTATCCTGCTTGGCTTGGCTGCATTGTAATATTCTGATTAATTAAAAAGAAATAGTTATCACAAAAAATTTCGCATTAATGATACTTAATTTTCTAACCAACAACAATAATCAATAAGATAAACCGATGTTTATTTTATATATTTTATTGTACCCTGGTGCGATTGCCGGAATACGACCGCCTGCAGGAAAACAAACCAGCACAGAAGCTTCTGCTTCAGGAATTAAATCACTTATAACAGCAGTCTTTCAGACTAACGCGGCAAGCGCTATCATGAACACCCCCGTAAAATAATCACATTCGTCACTACTTTTTAGCGTATTTATCTGCCAGGTACGCAATAAAAAAGCAAAGCATCCCGCTTAACACAAACCACATTCCGTTAATCTCCTTTTTCTGCAGACGTTTCCTGACTTATCCGGAGCAATGCCCCGGAAACCCGATTTACATGGCACCGGGTGCACGGTTACTCTTTTCTTCCGGTATTTCCCTTAACTTTGCCAGAAATTTATACGCCGGCCATCAATATTAACAATTGTTACCCGCACCTCACGGCCATGATTCCCCGTAGCCGGAAAATCATTCGCATCAAACACACAGGCCAATATATATCTGATAAAAGTGATTTTACCCACGCAAGATGGACTCCACCCCGGGCGATGCCATGCAGACATCATGCCCAATCTCAACAACAACTGCCACAGCCCTGTCAACCCATACCAGCATGTACCTGTCAGAATAATTCGCTTTCTTTTCTCTTTTCGCACCGAAACTTTACCCCGGGCTCACAATCCCCACTTACGCGAATACCAGTAAAACAAACTCTGCAGTCAACGGCAGCTACATAATTTCTACAGTCCAGTTCAATTTCTTAGTGCAGACCTGAGGTTTGTTGGAAGTTACTGCGGCTGTCACATGAATTACATCGCCATAATTGACCCACCTCCATTCTCCTGCATTCCAGTTGCCATAGTTCCCCCATAAGCGAACTTCGCATCCAGACTCCCCCCCTTCTACACGGTCCCACGTTAAACGTGGCCTGGGGGTATTCGAAAAAGGCGCAGTCAGTATCACATCAAAGTTACCCAACACCCTTTCACCGACTTTACCCGTTAAGTTTAGTACCTCCGGTTTTACCTGAACCGCTGTTTCCAGTGGAGCACGTTTCCACTTGTAGGTGCAGGTCGTACGGAACTTGCGCTGCTTCTGATCCGCATCTTCGCCTGTTGCGGTCAGTTGCATGCTCGTGTACACCGTATCTTCCGTCGCGCTGGATTCCATTAACCGCGCAGTAACACCGCAGACAGCGCCAAGGGCAGTCTTCCGCGTTTTCAAACTCCCCGAGCACGATAGATCTTTCCACCGTCGTTCCTGAACAATGGACCCATTACCTATAAGGCGATATTCATCCAGGTCGTAATAACTGTTGTAACCCCCAGGATGAAGATTCAGATGTATACGACCACTATCTCCTGAACCATTGTAATCAGGAAAACGGATTACTCCCGCCAGATCTGTTTCCAGCTCAAATGTCGTCGGAGGGCACATAGTATAACTGGTTGTAATTGTGGAAATATTAGTAGAATTCCCAACACTCGGCGCACCACGGTACAGTACGGTACCCGTCAACACGTCGGTCACAAGGCTTTCGCCACTTTCAAAGACATATAAGTTTGAGCCGCATACCGACGTTGATAAAAATAAAAGGATAAGCGCAAGTTTTCTTTTCAAGATCTTATTCATAGTCCAGTCACCATAATATTATTATCGTGGATTTGCCCCTATATTTCCAGACACCTGTTATCACTTAACCCATTACTGGCTTGCTGCCGTAGATATTCCCGTGGCGAGCGATAACCCAGTGCACTATGCGGATGCCATTCGTTATAATGCTCGAACGCCTCTGTAAGGTTCTTTGCTGCCGTTAACCCGTCTGGTTTGGGCATGACACTGATGTAGTCACGCTTTATCGTTTTCACGAAGCTCTCTGCTATGCCGTTACTCTCCGGACTCCGCACCGCCGTGTTCTTCGGTTCAAGCCCCAACATCCGGGCAAACTGCCGTGTTTCATTAGCCCGGTAGCATGAACCATTATCCGTCAGCCACTCTACTGGAGACGCCGGAAGCTCGTTGCCGAAGCGGCGTTCCACCGCTCCCAGCATGACGTCCTGTACTGTTTCACTGTTGAAGCCGCCCGTAGTGACCGCCCAGTGCAGTGCCTCACGGTCACAGCAGTCCAGCGCGAACGTGACTCGCAGTTTTTCTCCGTTATCACAGCGAAACTCGAACCCGTCAGAGCACCATCGCTGATTACTTTCTTTCACAGCCACTCTGCCGGTATGTGCCCGTTTCGATGGCGGTACAGCGGGTTTTCGCTCAAGCAACAGCGCATTCTGGCGCATGATCCGGTAAATACGTTTGGCATTGATCGCAGGCATACCATCAAGTTCGGCCTGTCTGCGAAGCAGCGCCCATACCCGACGATAACCATATGTGGGCAGCTCTCCGATAACATCGGTGTATACGGAGAAGCACATCCGTATCATCTGAGTGACGGCTGCGGCGACCATCTTTCCAGTCATCGGTTCGTCTGAGAATGAAGTGCAACTTAGCACGCGACACCCGGAGACAACGACTGACTAAGCTTACTCCCCATCCCCGGGCAATAAGGGCGCGTGCGCTATCCACTTTTTTGCACGCCCATATTCAACGGCTTCTTTAAGGAGTTCATTTTCCATCGTTTTTTTGCCGAGCAGGCGCTGGAGTTCTTTAATCTGCTTCATGGCAGCAGCAAGTTCAGAGGCAGGAACGACCTGTTCTCCTGCGGCCACAGCAGTAAGACTTCCCTCCTGGTATTGCTTGCGCCAGAGAAATAACTGGCTGGCTGCCACACCGTGTTGCCGGGCAACAAGGGAGACCGTCATTCCCGGTTCAAAACTCTGCTGAACAATAGCGATCTTTTCCTGTGTAGTACGCCGTCTTCGTTTCTCCGGTCCTAAGACATCAATCATCTGCTCTCCAATGACTAGTCTAAAAACTAGGTAAGCGCATCATTTAGTAAGCGCCCCGAGAAGTACGTAGCGTAAGGATTATTTTACAGTTGAGCAGTTCCAGGGCAGCAGTTCATGCACACGGTTTGACGGCCAGCCATTGAGCTTCACGATCACTTCGCGCAACCAGTCCTCCGGCTCCACTTCGTTCAGCTTGCAGGTGACCAGCAGACTGTAGATGATCGCCGCACTTTCTCCTCCCTTGTCTGAGCCGAAGAAAAGATAATTTTTTCTTCCAACCGCCACCGAGCGTAACGCGTTTTCACCGATGTTGTTGTCTATTTCCACCTGGCCGTCACGACAGAACTCGTTCAGCGCATTCCAGTGATTCAGGATATAGTCGAACGCCTTCGCCATCTCCGCATGTTTCGACAGCGTTTTCCTCTGCAACTGTATCCAGTCGTACAACGACTGCATCAACTGGACGCTTCTGGCTTTTCTGACTGCGAGCCGTTCCTCTGCCGGACTGCCGCGTATCTCCGCTTCTATGGCGTATAACTCTGCTATCCGTCTGAGCGCTTCCTGAGTTATTTCTGTCGGACGGCGCACATCCTCGTCATGGATTTTTCGGCGGGCGTGGGCCAGGCACCCGGCTTCCTTCACCCGGCCCGTTTCGTACAGTACCTTATAACCTGCATAGGCATCAGCCTGCAGCATGCCCTGATACTTTGCCAGGTGGAGCTGCGGATGTTCTCCTTTGCGATCTGCCGAATACGCGAACCAGACACCTGCCGGCAGGGATGAACCCGCATTACGATCATCCCTGACGTATACCCACAGACGACCCGTTTTCGTCTTTCCGTTCACCGGAGCCAGTACTTTCACCGGCGTGTCATCTGCGTGCACCTTTCCTGCCTCCAGAACATAGTCATTCAGCGCTATATACAGAGGACGGAGTTTGTCTGCCATTTCTGATACCCAGCGCACCAGGGTATTGCGGCTCAGCTCCACGCCCTGTCGCGCGTATATTTCTGACTGGCGATATAAAGGGATATGTTCCACATATTTGAACCGCCCCGGGAATCCTGGTGTCACGAACGGTGCAATAGTGATCCACACCCAACGCCTGAAATCAGATCCAGGGGGTAATCTGCTCTCCTGATTCA
>NZ_PTSR01000045.1:0-20009 GCF_002965345.1 Escherichia sp. MOD1-EC5950 | reverse complement strand
TATCAATCAATGCAGTCCATTTAATTGACGGCGGTGCACTCATGGCACGCAGGCAGTGTTGAATAAACATCCGTTTTTGGGTGTTTTTTTAATCTTTTTAGGGTTTAAATTCCTATCGATCAAGAAAATCAAATCCTTCCTCGATATGTGTGATTTTCGTCTTTTCAGGAGAAAGCATTAATCCTCTTTCAGCCATAAACCGCCTGACGACGGGTAATACCTGAGACTCAAGAAGTTCTTTTGACTCTCCAGTGATAATAAAATCATCAGCATATCTCACATAGTTAACTTTCGGGTTAACCAGTCGTCCCCTGACTGTTCTCTTTTTAAACTCCGACGCAAGAAGCGTCTCCAGTCCATCCAGAGCAATGTTAGCCAGTACAGGAGAAATTATTCCCCCCTGAGGAGTTCCTGAATTTACAGGGAATAACTGCCCATTTTCCCTGTAACCCGCTTTAAGCCACTTTGTCAGGATTTGTCTGTCTGTTGAGGTGTTATCGATTAGCCATTGATGAGATATATTGTCAAAGCATCCCCGTATATCCCCCTCAAGCACCCATTCAGCGGATGTTTTCTGCGCAAGAACACAGAAGCACTGTGCTATCGCATCTGCAGTAGACCTTCCAGTCCGAAAGCCGAAGGATCTCTGGTCAGCAGTGACTTCAGCAACGGGCTCAAGAGCCAGCAAATACAACGCCTGCATCGCCCGATCCTTCATAGTGGGTATTCCAAGGGGACGAGACTTCCCATTTGACTTAGGTATATAAACCCGCTTAAGTGGCTGTGGTTTGTAACCACGCCGTTTCAGCAGGTTAATAGCAAGAAATTTAACCTCCGGGGAAGACCATGTCTGACCATCAACCCCAGGAGTACGTTTCCCGCTATTCTCTGTAACTCGTCTGACAGCAACTGCTCTGCCACTAAACGAGTGAGTCAGTATCCATTGCAAGGATTTGACCTTGCCATGTTTACCTTCTCGTGTTGCCTTTACGATACGCGCTTGCAGTCTCCGCACTTCCCGATAGCACTGACGCCAGTTGATACTGTGCCAGGAGTCACCGTTAAGTAAGGACGCACCTTTACAGGTCGTAGCCTGCTCAGTCATCTGCTTTTCCTTTCTGGAAGATTACTCAAACTCTCTCGTAATGAAAGACCCAGTGGAAGTCTGCCCGCTTTCGCGTAGGGTAATGTTGCCGGGCTCAACCCTTATCCGGTCCATTACAGACTGGCATTCGCTTTTTCCACCTTCTTTTACCCGCACCGCCAACAGTATCCCTTGCGGTTAACCTGCCTCACGAGGCAGCGATACGGGCTTACCATGTTCCACCTGAATAACAACAGTAGGTTAGACTCTGCTCACAACACCGGTGGTTTATTGTCCGTGTACCCCTATCCAACAGAGGAGTAACCGACCACGTACCTTTTGGTTCAAGCCTGTCAGCATCTTTGGCTTGTTCTGGTTAACGACGCTTCAGCAGTTCACATATGTTAGTCATGCTACCGAGCCTAGACCTCCTCCGCCTGATGCTGGCAGATTACATGTAACCTCACGGTCTCATGCGATCCGAAGATCCGGTTTCATTGTCCTGACAGCTTCACACCCCACCGTTACCAGTGACGCATGTGTCAGTAGGCTACTGATGACGGAACATCAGGTTCCCTGACGGAAACGAACTCCGCTGGAACAATTATTCAGGCGACTTCATGTCGCACGTTGGCACACCAGTTTGGCATGGGAATTCTCCTCTCACATGCGGCCTCCATCAGGCCGTGCCGCACCTGTAACCGGGCGACCGCATACGAATGCAGGTGCGGCCCCGAAGCCGCAGCGCGTGGAGAAGGAACGACGAAGCGTGACCGGGTGAGGAGGCCGGCGACAGCGACACACTTGCATCGGATGCAGCCGGTTAACGTGCCGGCACGGCCTGGGTAACCAAGTATTTTGTCCACAGAACTGTGCGCAAAATGCTGTGGATAAGCAGGACACAGTAGCCATACAGCCGCACGCCGAGACTACTCCGTTCTACGGGTTGAAACGATATGTCAATAGTTGTTCTTGACAGGCATTAATGGAATTGTAGTCTCACGCTGATAATCTGATCGACAATACAAGTGGGACCGTGGTCCCAGACCGATAATCAGATCGACGATACGAGTAAGACCGTGCTCCCAGACCGATAATCAGGTCGACAATACGAGTGCGACCGTGCTCCCAGACTGATTATCAGACCGACAATACGAGTGGGACCGTGCTCCCAGACTGATTATCAGACCGACAATACGAGTGAGACCGTGGTCCCAGACTGATAATCAGTCCGATAATACGTGTGGGACCGTGGTCCCAGACTGGTTATCAGACCGACGATACGAGTGCGACCGTGCTCCCAGATATAATATTCAGACCAGTTAGTTATGTTTTCTAACCTGTTCTAAAGAAAATCAAGTAAAAACAGACATATGTAGACTAAAACGTGCCGCATCAAAGTGCCGTTTTTTCAAGTTCCTTAAGAATGGCTTCAATTTTCTCTATACACTCAGTTGGAACACGAGATCTATCTAGGTTTAGCACCATTTTATCGCCCTTGTACAACACTGTCGCTCCAGGAGCAAACTGATGTCGTGAGCTTAAGCTAGTTCTTGAGGCAGATGACGTTTTAAGCACAGACGTTAAAAGAGTGATGACTTCTTCAGCTTCAAATATCACTCCAGCTTTTTTCTGCTCGTGAAGGTTAGATGCCTGCTGCTTAAGTAATTCTTCTTTATCTATAAAAGCTCTTTGAAGGGCATCACCTGACCGGGCAGATAGTTCACCGGGATGAGAAAAAAGAGCAACAACTGATTTAGGCAGTTTAGCTGTGTTGATACAGCGGGTAATAACCTTACGTGAAATATTTTCCGCATCAGCCAGCGCAGAAATATTTCCAGCAAATTCATTCTGCAATCGGCCTGCATAACGCTGACCACGTTCATAAGCACTTGTTGGGCGATAATCGTTACCCAATCTGGACAATGCAGCCATCTGCTCATCATCCAGTTCGCCAACCAGAACTCGATAATCACTTTCTGTAAGTGCAGCAGCTTTACGACGGCGGCTCCCATCGGCAATTTCTATGACCCCAGACACCCTTCGACCAAATGCTGGTGTCTGCTGACCTGTCAGTAGAAAAGAAGGGATAAGATCATCCAGGGCGTCTTCGGTAAGCAGTTCCTGGTCACGTTCATTACCTGACCATACCCGAGAGGTCTTCTCAACACTATCTCCCCGGAGCACCTCAAGGGTAAATTTCACGTCCCGACCACATACAGGCAAAGTAATAGCATTGCCACGAGCCATAGCTCCTACGCGCGCAATTAACGAATCCACCATCGGTGCAGCTGGTGCCGATGACGAAGTATCCTCAACCAGTTGAGTCTTAAGCGTATGTTTTGGAATTACAGGCGCACGCTTCATTATCTAATCTCCCAGCGTGGTTTAATCAAACGATCGAAAATTTCATTGCAGACAGGTTCCCAGATAGAAAGGGCATTTCTCCAGGCACCTGTTGAAGAGCGTTGATCAATAGCCTGTTCAAAAACAGTTCTCATCCGGATCTGACCTTTACCAACTTCATCCGTTTCGCGTACAACATTTTTTAGAACCATGCTTCCCCAGGCGTCCCGAATTTGCTCCTCCATCCACGGGGACTGAGAACCATTACTATTACTGTATTTGGTAAGCAAAATACGTACATCAGGCTCGAACCCTTTAAGATCTACGCTCTTGAGCAAATCACGAAGCATATCGAAAAACTGCAGAGCGGAAGTGTAGTCGAACAACTCAGCAGGCGTGGGGACAATCAACACATCAGCAGCACATACGACATTAATCGTGCCGATACCCAGGTTAGGCGCGCTGTCAATGACAATGACATCATAGTCATGAGCGACGGTTTCAATGGCCAGTCGGAGCATCAGGTGTGGATCGGTGGGCAATTTACCTTCATCAAATTTGCCCATTAACTCCGTTTCAATGCGGTGCAGAGCTAAACAAGAAGGAATAATGTCAAGCCCAGGCCAGCAAGTCGGCTTTATTGCATAAGTGACATCGTCCTTTTCCCCAAGATAGAAGGGAAGGAGAGTATCCTCTGCATGAATATGAAGATCTGGCACCCAGCCGTGATACATCGATGCTGTTCCCTGGGGGTCGTTACCTTCCACGAGCAGAACACGTAGTCCCTTCAGAGCCAGATCCTGAGCAAGATGAACAGAAACAGAGGTTTTGTAAACGCCCCCTTTATGAGCAGCAACTCCGATCACCGGCGGAAATACGTCTTCAGCACGTCTCAGTCGCGTACCAAACACGTCACGCATATGATTAATTTGTTCAATTGTATAACCAACACGTTGCTCAACCCGCCCTCGTATTTCCATATCCGGATGCGGTAGCCGGCCTGCTTTCTCAGCATCCCTAATAGCCTGAGAAGAAACCCCAACTAAATCCGCTGCTTCGCCTATTCTCCAGCGTCGGGTGATTTTCCTCGCTTCCGGACTGTCATCATTAAACTGTGCAATAGCGATAGCCTTCGTCATTTCATGACCAGCGTTTATGCACTGATTAAGTGTTTCCATGAGTCTCATTCTGAACATCCCTTAATCATTGCTTTGCAAGTTTTTATTAAATCTTGCATTTTATTGCAAAGCAACAAAAAAAATGCAAAGACATCAAAAAACCGCAAAGTTGTTTAAAATGAGAGCAACAAAACAAAAATATAAGAAGAACACACCTTATCGATCGGCATAGGGGGCAACACAAGGCTGCCCCCTGCCACACCACCCGGCATGCGGGTTCGCACCGAGCGGTTCGAGAAGTTGAGGTTATGCGAGTCTAGAGGAGCCTAAAGCATCAAAGTAGTCGACTGTAAGTATACGGTTCAGCCCAGCTTCGCTGTGTCTCCACCAGTGCCCCGCGCCTGCGGAGGCGATTATAGACAGTTGTTCCCGTGCGCCAGTGCTTAAGCTGGATAGACCGGAGTCGGTGACGTATCTACTAATCCAGATCTTTGAATATCTTCGGGGTTCGTGCCAGTCGGAAGTAGGACTTCCAGCCTCGAAGGTATATCCGCATCCCCATTACTGTCTTATATCATTGGCGCTGACACCTGTGAGGAAACAGAGTTGAATCTCCAGACAGATAACCCGGACAGGACAGTAACGAGACAAGCCGTCAGGCCCTTCTTAAGTCACGCGCATCGGTGAGGAGGCGCCTCGCATGAAGGCGCTTCCGGCAACCGACAGGTCCAGGGCAGGACACAAAGGGTCGATCGCTGTGTGAGTCAGGATGCGGGAAGGTCTTCACTGCATCAGTAATCACACCAATCTGGTTAAACAGCAAACAGAGTGATGATAAAAACTAATACCGGCATTATTACTATCGCTGTGGAATATCCCCCTGCCGGGCTTACCACGGGTTTCCCATGCCATTTCCAGCGCTTTCATGGTAAGCCTGCTGTCCGGCGAGAACGACATGGCCCAGCCCACTGGTTTTCTTGCGAACAGGTCGAGAACAACGGCGAGGTACGTCCAGCTCTTACCCGTCCAGATATAGGTCACATCACCGCACCACACCTGATTTGGCTCGCTCACGGCGAACTGTCGTTCAAGGTAGTTAGGGATAGCAACATGTTCATGACCACCACGTTTATACCGGTGAGTCGGCTGCTGACAGCTGACCAGCCCCAGCTCTTTCATGAGCCTGCCAGCAAGCCAGCGTCCCATCTGGTAGCCTCTCCGGGTTGCGATTGTGGCGATGCTTCTTGCTCCTGCCGAACCGTGGCTGATGCCATGTAGCTCAAGTACCTGACTGCGTAATACAGCCCGTCTGCCGCCTGGTTTTTCAGGATGGTTTTTCCATTATCTGTAGCTGCTGCGATGAACTCCGAACACATGGCAGAGTGTGACCACCGGATAATACGCTCTGAGTTTCCCGATTATCGAGAACTGTTCAGGGAGTCTGACATCAAGATAGCCTTTTTTAATATTTCATTCTCCATTTCAATGCGTTGTAGCTTTTTCCTCAGCTCACGTATTTCGATTTGTCGAGCTTAACGCCCTGTGGATAGCGGAATGCGTCATTCTGTCCCCGCTTTTTGAATCGGGGAAAAGCAGCCCGCTTCTGAAAGAAATTTTTGTAGGCCCGCTCAAGGTCTTTCAGTGACTGTTGCAATAGCGGTGAGGGAGAATCTTTAATCCATTGTGTTTCATGGGCATTTTTCCACTCAACCAGCCACGAGGTCATTTTCGTGTAGGCAATATATTTATTTCCGGCCTCATGATTCTCATTCTGACGTGCCAGAGCACGATTGAAAACGAAACGACACGCGCCCGCGAAGCACCTCATTTCACGTTCCTGTTGACCATCTGCTCTTAACCGGCATTTGAGTGCCTGTAGTCATTTCATCCCGCTATTTTAAACAAAAGAAAGTTAGGAGGAAAACCGCGCCTTATATCCCTGACCAGAAGGACGGGGCTTTACGGCGCACCGAGTAAACGATTTGGAGAGTCAGAAATGAATGTAAACCAGCAAAGTTATGCTGCAAAAAATCAAGTACTTCTCATTGATATTCAAGAAATTGTCTTCTTGATTCATCATCATCAAGGTACTCAAAAGAAAGAAGCCGAATTTTGGTAAGTTTATAAAACCACTCACAATCGTTTCGTTGAATAATTTCGCCAGGTTTGAAACATATGCCTAATGCTTCCCGGATAATTGCATATTTGCCATTACTAAAACCGACCCTGTGGATACAGAAAGGCTGACCGGCCTGCCCATGACAGCTGTTCGACAGGATATGTCCTTCAATAAAAACTGACTTTTTAGATTTCATTATCATACCCTCGACAACTGCAGTACAGGAGAAATGTTGTCATTTCCCGACATCACTTACGTTAAGTGGCAGAAGCTGATCAGCTGCCGATACACCAGCATTCTGAAGATCTGAACAACAGTCCGCAGGCAGGGCACATCTTTTCTTAATTTACCTGCTTTCTGATCAGCTCTGTGTGCGCATACTAGGCAGGCAACATGAACAGGTCTTTCTTTAAAGTGCCTGAGTCCTTTTGTGTAAGACATAATTAAAGCTCTCTGAGGAATACAATAATTATTATACGCTTTAATATAATAATAACTGGTTTAAGTTCTGTTAATTTATTACTGAACCAGAAGAAGAGATATTGAAAATTAAACGTCTGATTTATGATACACTACCCTTCCGTTAGAAATTTATGATGAAATCAGATGACACCCTCGACTGGTATCCGGCACAACTACCGCCAGTGAAAATTATTCTTGGCGAAGCCGTGCTGGCTGTGGGTAAACAGGGCCGACCGATTAATACCCGCACCTTGCTGGAATACCTTCAGGTCATGCAGGACAAACAAAAAAGGCGGGATGACAAAATCGCCATGCAGACTGCGATTGATGTTCTCAGGGATAATCAGCGCATTAACGGCAGACGTTAATGCACTTCCGGGATCAGTGTCAGTTCTGAATGATCTCAACCGTATGGTTTTGTCCATCATCCTTCAGCGGTATTCTGTCATCAGGGAGGAGAACACCATCCAGCGTCACGCAATATTCTGCATCGCCACGTGAAACACTAATCTGATAATGGCTGTCACCATATTGATATGCCATAGAAAAAGACGACCACTCATCCGGAAACCGGGCATGAACACTAAAGTCAGTGCCGGAACGTTTTATCCCCAGTAATTCCTCGGTAAGTAAACGCCAGGCCCAGCCTGCGGAACCGGTATACCAGCTCCACCCTGCACGTCCGGTATGGGGAGCGACGCTGTAGACATCAGCACTCATAACATAAGGCTCAGCTTTATAAATCCCGACCAGACCCGCATTCAGGGTATGATTTACAGGGTTGAGCATTGACCAGAGTTGCCAGGCTCGTTCGGCATTCCCCATTCGGGCAAAGGCCATCACTGCCCAGATGGCGCCATGCGTATACTGCCCTCCATTTTCCCGCACACCGGGCAGGTACCCCTGTATGTAGCCCGGATTTGGACCGTGTCCGTCAAAAGGAGGCGTTAACAGTTTGATCAGCCCTCCTTCGTTATCCACAAGGTGCTTATCCAGCGCCTGCATGGCCTTTGCGCACCGTCCCGGGCTCGCGGCGCCGGACAATACAGACCAGCTCTGCGCAATCGCATCAATCCGGCAGTCCTGTGAGGTTTTCGATCCCAGGGGAGTACCATCGTCAAAATACCCACGCCGGTACCATTCCCCATCCCAGGCGTGGGCTTCGAGATTACTTTGCAGGCGCAGAGCCTGTGAACGGCACATCGCGGCGACGCTTTCATTCAGCCTGCGATCCGCCAGCGCTGCAAACCGCTGCAAAATGTCGTACAGGAAGAAGCCCAGCCAGACGCTTTCACCTTTGCCTTCGATACCCACCCGGTTCATCCCGTCATTCCAGTCACCAGCCCCCATCAGCGGCAGGCCATGCTCCCCGAAGCGAAGTCCATAGTGAATAGCTTTGACGCAGTGTAACCAGAGTGTCTCTTCGGTGCCGCTGATGACCGGCGTGTCATAGACAGACTCTTCACCAGGCTGAAGCGGGCATCCCTCCAGATAAGGAATGCGTATTTCCAGTGCATCCATATCCCCCGTCGTTTCAACATAGTGGCAAACAGCAAGCGGAAGCCAAAGATAGTCATCGGAACAGCGGGTACGCACACCGTTGCCGTGTGGAGGGTGCCACCAGTGCTGCACATCCCCCTCGATAAACTGCCGTGATGCACAGAGTATTATCTGTTCACGCATCCGGTCCGGAGCAGCGTGGTTCAGTGCCAGCGTATCCTGCAGCTGATCGCGAAAACCAAATGCACCGCCAGACTGATAGTAACCACTCCGTGCCATAAGACGACAGGCTACCGTCTGATACAACAGCCAGCCGTTAACCAGTAAATTTACGGACGTGTCGGGGGTATTAACTACGATTTTATCGAGCACATTGTGCCAGTGATTATGAATCCGGTTCAGCTCCTGGCGGACCGTATCCTCATTCATGTAGCGGGCCAGCGTCTCCTGTGCACAAACATCATTCTCCTCTGCGCCGAGGATAAAAATAAACGTCCTCTGGTCCCCGTCAATTAATGTAACCGCCGATTGCACCGCTCCGCAGGGATCCAGACCGGCCCCCGTCTTACCAGAAAGCTTTTGCAGTTTCATGGCCGACGGGGCGTGAAGGGAACCATTACGGCCAATAAACTCCCGGCGGTCCCCTGTCAGAGAACAGCCATTACCGCTGACGGCAAAAAATGCAGTTCGGCCGCCACCATTATCACCATAAAAGTTATTCGCAAGCACCCCGCAGCCGCCGGGCGTTCTGGCCACATGTGTCACAATGTGAGGGGCTGAGCGCGTTCGTGTTTCTCCGAGCGTCCACTCTACATAGCCTGTGACGGATAGTTGACGTGTCCGCCCCGAAGAGTTACTGAGCGTCAGGAGCACCAGTTTAACTGGCTCTTCTTCAGCAACCAGGACCGTCAACTCGCTGTCTATACCACTCTCACGATGGGCAAAAACGCTGTAGCCAAAACCATGGCGGGTCAGGTAATCACCGTGTCCGCGAACAGGTAAAGCCGTCGGCGACCAGCACTCCCCGCTCTCTTCATCGCGCAGGTAAAATGCCTCGCCGCTGCGATCGCTCACCGGATCGTTCTCCCACGGCGTCAACCGGTATTCATGGGCATTCTCATACCAGGTATAGGCCTGCCCTGCCTCTGAAATCACGCTGCCAAAACGGGAATTTGCCAGTATGTTCGACCAGGGAGCCGGTGTAAGCGCATTTTCCCGAAGGACGATCTGATACTCCCGCCCATCCTGAGAAAATCCACCGTACCCATTGAAATGGCATAGCTGACTGGTATCAGGGCTCCAGTCCGTATGTTGATTACGCTCGCGCACAGCACGCGGAATGAATGCCCTTGCCGGCGATTTCAGGGTATGAATACGCTGGTTAAGCTGCTCATTAATCCCCCCTGCGCGATCATCAAGATAAAGACAGGCCACGCTCATCAAAAGCAACTTATCCTCAGCGGAGAGATGCTCACCGTTGCGGACAAAAAGCCCACCCTTTTTATCCAGCAGACTGGCTTCAGACCCGGCATAAATTAACTCCATAATCTGATTTTGTAATCCCTGCTGGTAGCCGCCGGGACTGTTATTCAGGATAACCAAATCAACATCCAGCCCTTTCTGCCTCCAGTAACGGTGTGCCTGAATCAGTGTGGTCACTGAGGTGATACTTTCCTCGCTGGTTATACTCAGCAGCACTATCGGCAGATCCCCTGAAATTGCCCAGCCCCACAGTCCGGACTGGCCACGCCGGTTGCGGACGATCGCCTGGCCTTCGGCGCGCAGCTCCTGGACAGGGTAAAGCACAGCGCTGGCGAGACTATTGAACAACGTGGCATCATCTTCACTGGCGTTCATCTGGCGCAATACCACCAGACTGTGAGACCAGGCCAGTTCAAAGACGCGATCGGCGATAGGGTAATCGCGATATTTCTCCAGCAACGCCAGGCTCTGCTGACGGGTCTCGCTGATGCCATAAATGATATCAATCGTAACCGGCTGCCCCGGCTGCAGAATGATGGCGTTGCGAATTGCCAGTATCGGATCCAGCACCGAGCCCGACGTGTTGCCTAGCATCCCTCCCGCCTCTATTGCCTGTGCATTCGCAGGGTTTCTGCCACGTCCAATAAACCTTGCCCTGTCCGTTTCAAACGACACGTTATGTCGGTTATCGCCGTGCACCACCATCATGTGAAACAGGCAAGGGGCCGGTTCATCCGGTGAGCACGGGCGCCGGTGGCAAAGAATAGCGTCACGCTCAGGAGCCAGCTCAGTCTGAATAAACAAATTGCTGAATGCCGGGTGTGCCAGATCGCTGGCATCAGGTGCCAGTACCACTTCAGCATAGGTTGTCAGCTCCAGAGAGCGAGGCTTGCGACCACGATGGATCAGCGTGAGCCGTCGCAATTCAACATCATCCTCCGGAGAGATCACCACCTGAGTTTTGAGGCTGAGTCCCCCGAAGCTGCGTCTGAATTCTGCCCCCGCATCGATGAACAACACTTCCTCGTCTTGTCCGCTGGTGTAGCCTGTTGGTTGCCAGGTATTGCTCCACACATCTCCCGTCTGGGTATCGCGGATGTAGCAGAATGCTCCCCAGTTATCACGGGTGGCATCACTGCGCCAGCGCGTCAGTGCGATATCATTCCAGCGACTGTAACCACCGCCGCCCGCGGTCAACATCAGATGATAATGGCCGTTGGACAGGAGTTGAATATCCGGGGCGGGGGTATCCACGCTATAGAAAATACGGGGTTCATAGCGAACGGGTTTGACCCTGCCCTCATGAGATTCAAAATGACGGCGCGGACTGTACAGATCGACCGCATCCGGCACGCGCTCCTGTAACAGCAGACTCGCTGACCGGAATACCGTGCTGGACATAAAGCGTTCAGTCATGGGGGCGTCAAGCAGCACATGAGCCAGCGCCTGAAATGCCATACCCTGGTGATGCGCCATCCAGGACTGTACCACCGCATAGAGCTGACCGGTTGCAAGACGTGAAGGGGTATAGTCCAGCGCTTCATAAAAACCGTATTCTCCGCGTGCACCATTTTTTTGCAGCCTGAACAGGTTCTCACAGGCTCTCTGTGGGGAAACCATCAGCGCCAGCAGCGTGGCGTAAGGAGCAACAACCATGTCATCGGCAAGTCCCCTGCGCAGACCGAGCCCCGGTACGCCAAATGCCTGATACTGATAATTATGCTGAACATCAAAAGCATGATAGCCAGACTCTGAAACACCCCATGGTACCCCGCGTTCTTTCCCCCAGTGAATCTGGCGCATAACTGCCGACTGACTCATTTCATCGAGCAGGCTGCCGGGCCAGGTGGGCATCACCAGATTCGGCATCAGATATTCAAACATGGATCCGCTCCATGACATCAGGGCAGTTTCATTATCAATCGTGGTAAACAATCGACCCAGCGCGTACCAGCTTTTAAGAGGCAGCTGATTAGTCGCAATGGCAAGAAAACTGGTCAGGCGGATTTCAGACGGCAGGAGATCGTAGTGGCTCTTGTCAGGCATATTGGTGTCACAGTTATAACCGACGCTGAGCAGACTGGTTGCTTCACTGTACAGAAAGGCGAAATCCATCCGGGCATGCTCATCCAGCCGCTGTTCCAGCTCGGTGATAATATTGAGTCGCATTCGGGCCTGCTCCGCCACTGACGCCGGAGCCATTCCTGTACCGGTTAATGTCGGACGGGCAAGCTCGCTCAGCGTCGGCAGCGTCTGTTCATTCCAGGATGCAGGCAACCAGCCAAGCAACAGAGACCACTCATGGCAAAGCTGAACCAGTTGACGCTCCAGATGTCCAGCCCAGCGCATCTGAAGAGGAGATCCCTGATGACATGCGCTGGTCAGATGGTTGCACTGGGTGCGCATGCTTTTCAGTTCGCTGAAAAGCGCCTGCGGAGAGAGCGACACCGCGTTCAGGCAATGCTTGCGCAGCAGTCTCAGGCTGTCAGGTGGGTTCTTATCCCACTGTTTTTCCAGAATATCCAGCGTATCGTTCAGTCCTGCCAGTATCTGTTGGTTGCTTAAAACAGGCTGATGACGCATGGCGGACAGACCTGCACGCAGGGTCAATAAATGCCCGGCCATATTGCCGCTGTCCACGCTGGAGATATAGCGTGGACTTAGGGGGGCCAGCGTACGGGTGTCATACCAGTTGTAGAGATGGCCCCGGTAGTGCTCCATTTTATCCATCGTGTCGAGCGTGAGCGACACGCGCCGGAGCACCTCTCCGCCAGGCAGGTAGCCAAAGTCCCATGCCGTCAGGTTAGCCATAAGTGAAAGACCAATATTGGTAGGAGAAGTTCGGTGTGCCACCGTCGGTTGTGGTATTTCCTGATAATTATCAGGCGGAAGCCAGTTCTCTTTTGCTGTGGCAAATGTTTCAAAAAAAGCCCAGATTTCACGGCTTGTCTGGCGTAACAGCTGTTTTTGTTCCTGATTAGGCGAAAAAACCTTACGCACGGGCTGGCGACTCAGCCAGCTCATCAGCAGTGGTGCCACACACCATACCAAACCGATCGGTAACGCAATCCCCAGCAGCTGTGGGGCAAATTGTCCGGTCAGTATTGTCAGCGCCACGCCACCGGCAACGTTCAGCCACATCGCCTGATAAAAACGTGCAACAGTGGGTCTGGCCTGACTGCTGTCCTGGCTGTGGCTGACCCACTGGCTGAGGTGACGCCTGCTTATCCCCAGTCGCCATAGCGTCACGGCGATCGCTTTCAGCGAATATCCGGCTTCGTGCGGCAGTATCGCAAAATTAAGGCTGATACCTGACAGACGCTTTAGCGCGCCCGCCCCCACCAGTAACAGATGCGGCTTCAGGCGGCGGCGCAGAGGTTTATGGAGAAGGTCATGGGTGATGCATAGGATGGCTGGCAACAGCCATATCAGCAACAGTATGCCCAGCCAGTAAACCGGATTGGGTACCCAAAGCAGAGTGAAGAACAGCAATACCAGTAAGGAGGGGGCGACCAGACTGCGACGTAGATTATCGAGTAATTTCCAGTAAGAAAGCGCGGTCAGCGGATTCCTGCCCCGGGTTCCATCGGCTTTTCTGACGCGTGGTTTTAGCCAGTTAAGTAGTTGCCAGTCACCCCGGATCCAGCGTGAACGTCGTGCAACATCCGACAGATAATTATTAGGGTACTGTTCGTACAGTAACACCTCGCTCAGCAGACCCGAACGTGTATAGCATCCTTCAAGCAGATCGTGGCTGAGTACCAGATTTTCCGGGCAGATGTTGGTAGTGGCCTGCATAAAAATATCAACCTCGTAAATCCCTTTGCCCACAAACGAGCCTTCCCCAAAGAGATCCTGATAAATATCCGAAGACATCATCGAATAAGGGTTATTGCCCGGTACGCTGCTGCGCAGGGCTGCGTAACGCCCCTGACCGTTGCGTGGTATCTCCTCCGCAAGACCGGGCTGTAAAATACCGAATCCTTTGACAACCCTCTGGCGTACCGGATCATACTCAGGAGTATTCAGCGGATGCGCCATCGTCGCGACGAGTTTGTGTGCCGTATCGCGCGGGAGCACCGTATCGCTGTCCAGGGTAATGACGTATTTTATGTGACCCGGTAAAAGGTGGGCAGGCATCTCTGCAACGCTGACGAATTGCGTTCCGGGATGGCGCAACCAGCTGTTCAGTAACGCCAGTTTTCCCCGCTTGCGTTCATAGCCCATCCACGCTCCTTCCGAGGGGTTCCATTCAGGCTGACGATGTAACAGATAAAAACGTGGTCGGCTGGAGGGGTAGCGGCGATTAAGCGCCTGCGTATCGGCGATAGCCTTTCTGAGCAGCGCATGACTTTCCGGCGAGGGTTCATTTTCAGAATCAGCAAAATCAGTGAGCAGCGCGAACCTGAGATTTTCGTTTTCATTCCCCAACCAGCAGACTTCAAGACTGGTGAGGAGCTGGCTGAAACTTTCGTGGCTGGTCAGCATGCAGGGAATGACTAACATGGTGGCACTGTCAGCGGGAATACCGGCTGAAAAATCCATCCCCGGCAAGGGTCGAGGAACGCGAAAACGGGTGGTTGCATCACTGAGTAAATCGCTCATTAACTGAGTTAAAGCGATAATCAGAGGTAATATCACAGCGATCAATAGCCATTCTGCGCCCTGCATGGCGGTTTCGTGCAATATTGCTGCGGTCGCTGCGGTTGTCAGCAACGCCAGGCTGCCAAGCCATGACAGCAGGGTTATTCTGTTGAAACTGTGCCGCAAGCGTATGAGCCTTGAGGCGTCTGCCAGGAGATGAATATCCAGCGCCTGTCGACCTTCGCCCGCAAGATAATAACCAACATGATGTTCCGGTGTATCGGGCGCTTTTTCCTCTGAAAGCGCCAGCACCTTCTCAGCAACCTCAGGCTCGCTGAGACCGCTGTCTCTGGCCAGAACCTCAACTACGTGCCGGTAATGATCCCGGGTATTGAAGTGCATCCGGGGATAGATGCTGGCAGGATCATTGCGTAATGTCTGTTCGACAACGCTTATCGTTTCGGCGAAATCAGCCCAGTCCGTTTCACTCACTAATCGCAGGCCCGCGATGCTGTTACTGACGGACAGCTGGCTGGCGGCAAGCTGCTGATTGAAACTATGTATGAGAACGTCAGTGGTGATCCCCTGTTCCCGAAGGCACTGATCAACCCAGGTCAGAGGTAACGACAGCGCGTTGCCATGCCCCTGCAGGCGCCGCACCAGCTCTGCGACAAACGCACTGGTTAACGGAGGTCGGGAGCGCGCCATATCGGCAACCACCATGATTAAATCACCAGGCGCACTCTCTGCGCATTCGACAATCCTTGTTATCCACGTATCGGCAAGGTTTCTGTCTTGCTGTGCTTTTATCACTTCCATACTGATACGACGAAGATTTTCAATCAGCGCCAGGCGCAGCATTCCCGGTAACGCCCAGACTTCACCCAGCGTCAGCGGTGTCACCTGTTGATAGGCAGTAAGATAGCTGGTCAGGCTGGCGGCATCCCAACGGCCATCACCGTGAGCAACTGCCTCTGACGCAATATGATAAATTCGTGGGCAATTCAGCGGCGATACCAGCGACGGAAGACCTTTACCAAAGCTTTTCGGCAGATGCTGGCGGACAGTGCGGATTTGTTCCTCAATCAGATAATAATTGTCCAGCAGCCATTCACCGGCGGGCATGATACTTGTCTTTTTACCCGCGTTAAGCTCATAGCAGTTTTGGGTAATGACGGCCTCATTGTCGCCAAGCCGTTTCAGAAGATAATAAGGATGCTTATCCGGTGATACTTTATGAGTCCGCGCCAGCTTCTGGCCGTAGCGTTCCATCTGGACGGTCGAAAAGAGTTCTGACCGCGGCGAGCTTTCACCGGCAGGATCGTTCGCTGAAAACGTTATGTTTTCGGCATCATTCATCAGAATACGTGAGCGGTTAAACCACGCTCTTGGGTTCATTTTCATAGCATTGCTCTGATGCGACGTTATCGCGCAGGAGCAGTTGCGAAATCAGTTCAGAAACGTTCTCTCAGGATGGGCGTCAGGCATCAGGGATTTAGCAGCTGCCGGAATTTAACTTAAGTATAGAGTATGGGCTCTGAGTACTGTTTTGGTTGGGACTAGCGTCGGGAGATAAACAGAGCCTTACATCCGGGGCAAGGCATGGTTTGGTTGAGCCGGATTTTTGACAACGGTTGTACTGATTTTAAGCCACAAACAGAGCCGGTGGCGGTAGACGCACCACTGAAAAATTTCATTGCGTGATTGATTATAGACATAACCATTACCCCTGCAATGAAAGTGCTTCACATATCACATGCGGTTAAGTTTTAATCTGTTTATTTTGATGCATTAAAACTCAGGAAAGTGACCTGCCTCCAGTATCAGATACAATGGGAAGTACATGCCAGCCTGGTTCATCGATTCACCGCTGGCGCGCAGAAAGAAGGTGGCTGCAGGTCTGCTGATGCAATAGCTGTTCCGCTCCAGTTCCTGCTCAGCATAATCGGTGGCAGGGACAGAAAAACTGTCAGACAGCAATCGGTAAATAACTGTCGTACGTAACCGCCGTCGCCTGAAGTGTCTGCCAGGCAGTGATAAACGGCGCTTATACAGCAGGCAGCCAACTGTCATCCTGCCAGATTTCCCCCTGCAGCGACAGTTTTCGCCTTCACATTTAGAATATATGCCAACCCCAAAAGATAAATTGTTGTCATAAATTAATATTTTTGTGGTAAGGCGATTCGAAATACATTATTTTCATTTATATAGTGATATGTGGCGCTTCCCCCATGCAATTCGGCAATCGCTTTGACTAAAGAAAGACCAAGTCCCTGACCTGCGGAATGACGCGAGTTATCTCCCCGCCAAAACCTGCGGAAGATTTTTTCCGACTCATTAATTTTCTTTCCTGGACTGGCGATATCAATATTAAGATATCCGTTGAAATCAAGAAAACTGGTTATATGAATGAGCGATTTTTCCGGTGAATATCGAATAGCGTTAACAATAAGATTCGATAACATTCGTTGTAGTAAAATTTTATCCGCAAAGATTTGCTGATTGCACTCGACCTTAAAACGAATCTCTTTCTCGTCTGAGAGATATTCAAGATAGTCTAACAAATTTCCAACTTCCTTATTGAGAGAAAGCAAATCCAGTTTCACCAAAACATTGTTTTTATCTGCTCTGGCAAGAAAAAGTATATTCTCTGTTAATCGCGAAATATTTTCCAGCTCTTCAATGTTTCCAGCGATTGTTTTTTGATATTCAGCGATACTTCTTGTTTGACTGAGCGTGACCTGATTCTGACCAAGTAATGCATTAATTGGCGTTCTAAGTTCATGAGCGAGATCGTCAGCAAATTGACTAAGGCGTTCAAAATCTTTTACTAAAGCATGATGCATTTTATTCAGCGCCTGTCCAAGAGGTTTTAGTTCACTCGGTAGTGCGCTAACCTCAACAGGTTCACGGGTATCGTTATAATTCAATGCTTCAGTTACACCACTTAACTTTTTGATCTCTCGTAATCCCGTTCTGATTAACAGCGGGCTAAGTACCGAGCACAATATAATGGCGACAATGCAAATTATAATGCTATTGATTTTATACTGTTCAAGCATGTTATGTCTTGCTGAAGCCAATTTAGCCACAGTAACCGTTAATACTGGCGAAACTTCATTAATATTAATTTGCAAAGCATCTATCTCTGTATCATTAATAATACTTCTGTAAATGCCAGGTGCGCTGATTGTCTCAGTCGCAGGTATGTTATTTAACATGTCATCACTGACATTTGTTCGGTTAACAATTTTATTGATGCCATCACCATGAATAATCAAGATATCCTGGCTAACATCCATCATCCGGTTAAAGTACACTGGTAAAGTGTCTGGATTTACTCCATCAATTAGCAACTGCTTGATCTGCGCTGTCCGGTTAATGAGCGTTGTATCATCGCGCCATTTCAACTCACTTGCCAGGCCATTATAGAGAGTCCATACAATTCCAGCGCCAGCTACAGACAGCAGTAATATAAAAAGCAAGGTTAAACGGATGGTTATAGATAATCTTTTCATTATTTTTTTACCACTACGAATGAATACCCCATCCCCCGGATTGTGGTGATTAGTTTTTCAGGAAAAGGATCATCAACTTTTGCGCGGAGCCTGCGAATGGCAACATCCACCGTATTGGTATCACTATCGAAATTGATTCCCCAAATTTCACTCGCAATAACCGTTCTGGGTATAATTTCGCCAGCTCTGGAGGCCAGTAGCCAAAGTAACTGAAACTCCTTGCGCGTCAGAGTAATACTGATATTGTTTCTACTTACACTTTGGTTGACAGAGTCCATTCTTAACCCGCTGATTTCTAATGTTGAATTCAGGGCGTGATGTTGCCTTAATTGTGCCCGAACCCTTGCCAGCAACTCAGAAAATGAAAAGGGTTTTACCAGATAATCATTTGCCCCACTGTCCAGCCCTCTGACTCTGTCATCGACAGAATCCCTTGCTGTAAGGCAAATAACGGGGGTTTGCTTTGCCGTTCGTAACGTTTGTAAGATCTTCCAGCCATCCATACCAGGAAGCATAATATCCAGAATGATCAATGCATAATCATCCTTCAGCGCAAAATAAAGCCCATCTCTGCCATCAGAAACGGCATCAATGACATAACCCGCTTCTGAAAGCCCTTGCGTTACCCATTCCTGGGTTCTTTGATTATCTTCAATAAGTAGAATCTTCATGAAAATAATATGCCATAAATCATATATTATAGAAACAGCCTGGTTCATTACAAAATTGTAATTCTGCTGTAAGGTTACCCAGACGTTTTTTCGCTATCCTCAAAGCTCATTCACATGATAAGGATATAAAAATGTTAAAGCGTTATTTACTACTCTCGGTGGCAACGGCTGCATTCTCATTACCGTCTTTGGTTTATGCCACACAACAAAACATTCTTAGCGTGCATATTTTGAACCAGCAAACAGGAAAACCTGCTGCCGATGTGACAGTCACTCTTGAAAAGAAAACGGATAATGATTGGTTACAAATTAATACCGCTAAAACAGATAAAGATGGGCGAATTAAGGCGCTGTGGCCCGAACAAACTGCGACCACGGGCGATTATCGTGTCATATTTAAAACCGGGGACTATTTCAAGAAACAAAATCTTGAAAGTTTCTTTCCTGAGATCCCCGTTGAATTTCATATTAATAAACTGAATGAACATTATCATGTGCCTTTATTGCTCAGTCAATATGGATATTCAACCTATCGTGGAAGTTAATTCATAAATATATAGATGCATATCTCTGCTTCTGTCAGGAAAGGCTTTTCCTGACAGGTTAGCTCTTGCTGATAAATAACAAAAAATCGTGATGAATTATGAAATTAAAAGAATCTGATATTACCGCCGAGTCGGCTTTTTTTATGCAACGTCGGCAAGTTCTGAAAGCATTAGGTATCAGCGCTGCAGCCCTCTCTTTACCAAACGCCGCCCATGCGGATGTGCTTAGCTGGTTTAAAGGGAACGATCGCCCATCCGCACCAACCGGAAAGCCATTAGAATTCAGCAAGCCTGCCGCCTGGCAAAATAACCTGCCACTGACGCCGGAAGATAAAGTTTCTGGCTATAACAACTTCTATGAGTTCGGACTGGATAAAGCCGATCCAGCGGCCAATGCCGGCAGTCTGAAAACTGATCCGTGGACGTTGAAAATCAGCGGTGAAGTCGCTAAACCGTTAACCCTCGATCATGATGCACTGACTCGTCGTTTCCCGCTGGAAGAACGGATTTATCGTATGCGTTGCGTAGAAGCATGGTCGATGGTGGTGCCGTGGATTGGTTTTCCGCTGCACAAATTGCT
>NZ_PTSR01000044.1:0-21526 GCF_002965345.1 Escherichia sp. MOD1-EC5950 | reverse complement strand
ACAGAATTCTGGAGGGTACTGATTTATCTTCCAAATAAATCAGTGTGAGTTCCTGTACGCTCGAATCGCAAAAGGTCTGAACCGCCCCGGTTTTCCTGGAGAGTGTTTTATCTGTGAACTCAGGCTGCCAGATCATCGTTTCTGATGGAAGCATAATAAACTTTTTCTGCTTCTGCCGGAGGGATATGACTCAGCCTTCCCAGCAATCGTCGATTGTTATACCAGTCCACCCACGTGAGTGTGGCCAGTTCCATTTCTGCACGGTTTTTCCAGCTCTTACGGTGTATTACCTCCGCTTTGTAAAGACCATTGATGCTCTCCGCCATCGCGTTGTCATATGAGTCGCCTGTACTCCCTGTTGATGCCAGCAGTTTTGCTTCTTTTAGTCGCTCCGTATAGGCCAGTGACACATACTGAGAGCCTTTATCGCTGTGATGGATGGTGCCAGACGGACGACGGGCCCACAACGCCTGCTCCAGTGCATCCAGCACGAATGTCGTTTCCATAGACGATGAGACTTGCCACCCCACGATGTATCCGGCAAACACATCAATGATGAACGCCACATAGACGAAGCCCTGCCATGTGCTGACGTAAGTAAAATCAGCCACCCACAGCTGGTCAGGACGTTCTGCCACGAACTGACGGTTTACGCGGTCGCCTGCGGCAACGGCTTTCCGGCTGACGGTAGTGCGGACCTTTTTACCCCGGAGAACACCGACAAGTCCCATAACCGCCATGAGACGAGCCACAGTACATCTGGCCACCCTGATTCCTTCCCGTAACAACTGGCGCCAGACTTTACGCACACCGTACACCTGATGATTTTCATCGTTTTCCAGCTTATGGCGCTTTTCTCTGAACTCTGACCAAACAACATTCGGCGTAACCTGTCGAGTTGCGCTTTCAGTCGTTCAATTTCCTGCTCATACCCAGCGCCTTATACACCTGCGGCAAAGACGATTCAGTTGTGTCGCTATCCACAGGTCAGTCGCTTTTTTTCCGCAAGACGGGCAGGTACGGCTGCCGCATGAGTTGGTCAGGTACTTTACGTGATGACAGTTCGGGTTATCACATCCGAACATCGTGGCTAGACAAGTTCACCTGTTCGGCGAGGATCTGCGTATTATGTTGCTTCGTCTGATCTTGCTGATCCACGTTAACCTTCAGCCCGATATTCAGGGGCATGCTCTGGCTGACGGATAGACTCCCACTCGCCTCAAAGCCCCAGTTATTTTTCACCTGACTATCCTTGGCCGACTCCAGCATGATACCGCCCTGTTGGGCGCTCAAGGTCACCGCCTTACCCTTGACTTGGGTGCCTTGCAGGTGCAACGCATCGCGCGCCTCGCTACCGGCGCTCAGGGTGACACTCGCCCCGCTGATCTGTCCCCCTTGCGCGGTGCTCTGCTGTTCATGTTGCATCGTCACACCCGCCTTGGCGCCGAGGCTACCGTTCCAGCTCTCACTGTCGCCGCTGCTGCGACCGCCGCCACCACTCAGCTCGCCCGACCACACGCAGCCCTCCTGTTGACGCTGCGCGTTGGCCTGACGCAGATCTAAACGATCGGCCGCTCGTAGGGTAACCTCCCCCTGACTGTCGACCTGAGCGCCCTGTAGGGTCAGCATACCGCCGCTCTCTAGGGTGACGCCGCCTGCGGAACGGATCGAGGCGGCATGCGCCTGCGAGTTGCTCTGCTGGCCATTATTCTGCCCGCCGCCTAACGCCGCGCTGCCGCTATTCATGTCACCGCTGACGCGCGCATGTGCATCGAAGCCTTGGTGACGAGTGCTGTGGCTATCTGTGGCCTGAACGATATGCAGATCGCCTGCGCTGTGGATCTGCGTCTTGCCCTGACCGCCATCCAACGTCGTCCCCTGATAGTTCCCCGTCTGCCCCAGACGAATGTCGATGCCTGATTGCGCCTGGATCGACCCACTCTGTGCTTGGGAGCGTTGCTCCTCACGGCGACGATTCTCCCCCTGGCCACTGATCGTCACACCGATATCCTTACCCGTGGTGGTGTAGACACGCAGAGTGGCACCGCCCTGGGCCGCGCTACTCTGGCTGCTGCTGCTGTCGCTCGCCGCCTCGAAGCGGTGGTTATCCGCCTGCAGCGTCACGCCCCCCATATTGGCACGGTATTGCGTGCCGCGATCGTGGATCGTGTCGCGCGCCGTGACCTCGATGGTGCCAGCCTGGATGTGGGTCGTCTTAGCTCGACTCTCGCTACGGCTTTCCGTCTGCGTCCCCCCGTTGGCGCCGATATCCAGTCCCAGGTTCGGTTTGCCCACCTTACCCAACTCATCAATGGCACCATTAACATCAAGGCTAGCAGCCTTCTGTGCCGCCCTAGCTAGGGGACGGAGTACCGCACTGTAGTTAACGTTGACCCCAACCTCGGCATCGACCCGGGTACCTTGACTACGGCTACTGTCGCGATCATGAGCCTCCAACTGCGCGACTTTGGCCGCCTGCGCGCGGTAAGCGCCACCGACCTGATGGCTTGCGCCTTGCTGAGTCAGCGTATCCTGCGCGTTGATTATCAAGTTACCCTTAATCTCACTACTACTGCCCCGCGCACGCGTCTGGTTATGTTGACTATCGCTGGTGCTGTAGTCCCCCTCGAACCCACTGCCAACCTTATCTATCCCGGCGGTAAAATAGAGCCCCCCCCCCGCCGTCTGCTTCTGGCTACGGTTCGCCTGGCTATCTTCGGCGCTCACAAACGCCACATTTTTACCGCTGATCTGCACATCGCCCGCGTTAGCCTGTAGCCGCGAGCCGGTGAACTGCACATCATCACCCGCCGTCAGTGCGACACTAGCGCCCTGGATCTGGCTACCTCGATGCGTCACGCTCTGGCTCGTCTCCTGCTGGACCGTATGTTCGAGTCCCAGGCCGACGCGGTACTGCTTGTCGCCCTGTTTTTTGGCGTAGGTCCTGGCATGCAGCGAAGTGCTTTGTTCGTCACGGCTATCGACTCTCGCCGCCGCCTTGACATCGACACGTCCGCCTGCGTTCAGGTCAACGTGTCCGTCTCCCGCCACTTGGCTGCCCAGCACCTGAATGTCCCCCGCGCTCTGCACTCGTAGATTCACGTCCGACGTCAGCTGACTGGCGCGCAACTGCTCATGGCTCTCCTTACGCTGCTGGGAGGCGGTGGTGATGTTGAAGACGCCGCCGCGCCGGCTGTTATCCTGCTCACTCGAGGTATTTACCACATGATCGATGACTACATTCCCTTGACGCGCCTGCACCACCCCGCCGCGCCCGCCCTGCGCACGGCTGCCTCTGATCGTCACACCCTGCCCGCCGCTGATCGTCAGCGTACCACCGCTCTCGACCTCGCTGGCATGGCTGCGCTCCTGGCTATGGTTGTTGTCCCGCTCACCGCCGCCGCCAATGCCGCCCCAGTAGGTATGGTTATCGACCTCGCTCTTACGGTTCGCGACATTCTGCACATCCAGCGTCACCGTCCCCGCCGCCGCGATCTCAGCATCGTTATTACTCTGGATCTGTGCGGCTTGCGCGTTCAGGTTGCCCTTCGCCTGCAACACCGCGTCATGGCCGGCGCGTAGGCTGACTTGACGTAGACGCTCCTCGCTCTGGCGCTGTTGCCAGCGCCCGCTATTCAGGCTGGCGCCCTCGTTGCGCTTATAGCCCGTCAGCTGGCTTTCATCGTGCTCACGTACGCCACGCAACGTGATGTCGCCCTGCGACCGTAGCCGAATATCCTGCCCCGCCTTCACCTCACTGCCCTCCAGACGTAAGTCGCCACGCGTGGCGCTAAGATTGGCGTTGTGGCGCGCCTCAATCCGCCCCGTCTGCACCTGTTGTTGGCTGTTATGGCGGGTTTCGTCATGTTGCCAGGAGTAAAACCAGCGATTGTCGGTCTGCTCCTGACGCTGCGTCAGGAGCTGGCCATCCAGCAAGACGTCGCCACCCTGGATCGTCACATCGTCGCCGCGCAGATCCGTCGCCGTCAGATGGTTACTCTCCGCTGCCACCAGCGTCAGGTTCTTGCCGCTGATCTCCGTACGCCGGTACCTCTGCTTCTGCTGGCTCGCGTGAACGTCGATCCCTCCGCGGTAGTTCTGATAGTTATCCTTGCCGCTGCTCTGTGTCGCACGTTCGGTGAGGGTACCTTCGGCGCGCAGTGTCTTCGCCTGTAGCGTCACATCCCCGCCACGCAGTTGCGCCGACTGTAGCGCCAGGCGATCTTTCGCCTTGACCTTGATGGCCTGCTCGGCTTGGAGGCTACCCGCCAACTTCACCCCACTCCCCTCGGCGGTATTGATGATGCGGATGCGTCCGGCCTGCATGCTACCTAGGTAGTAGCTGTCTAATGCCGTATCGTTGGGGGCTGACTCGATCTGTGTCAGATCGCGCGTCAGCCGATTGTTGCCGCTGATGGCATTAATCGCAACGGCGCGTACGGCACCGTTGCTCTCGATACGAGGGGCCACCAGATCCAGTACGTGCTCTGCCGCCACCCCTCCGCTACCGATCTGCAACAGATTGTGATTATTCAGCGTAGAATAAGCGCGCAACATACCATTCTCGATCAGCGGATTACCCACCACCAGCGAGGAGCGGGAGGTATTAATAAAGCCGCACCCGTCGCAGGTAATGCCGTTGGGGTTGGCCAAGACATAGTCCGCCGCCATGCCAAACACCTCTTGTTGACCGAGCAGCAACGAAGGGTTACGGCTGATTACCTCGTTGAGGATTACGCTGGCGCTGTGCCCGTTCAGATTCGGGTTGGCGGCCAGTTGCCCCGCTAGCTGTGACTGGCCTGCGCTCAAGGCGTTATTGAATACCGCGCCGGGCCGGTTGACGTTAAAGTCTTGATACTGGTTATGGGAGAGGCCCTGATCCGTCGGTTTAACAATGTTAACAACTTGGGTGCCATTCGCTGCCGTCGACACCCCTGGCCCCAATGCCCCACCATCCGCGACGATACCCGCAGCAAAACTGCTACAGGTGACAAAGGAGATGGCGATAATGCTCGCCAAACGTCCGGCTGAAGAGAGTTTAAAATATTGACGTGCCATAGAGATTACCTCATGTTAAGGTCAAGCAACGTTGAGAATGGGTTAAAAGGAGTAAGAAAACTGCGTAAGTAACTGAGTCGATTGTTTTGGAAAGTTATGATTGGCAAGCGCCCGGGCTCGTCCGACTTCAATGTCGAGCTGCGCGGACATCATATTCAGCGTTACACCCGCCATGGCGCCGACACCACTCTGCCATCCTTGCTGGCCGATACTCGACCGCACGCGGCCGACATCCACACCGAGGCGCGGTGTCAGCGTCAACGTACGCCACGTCACCGGACGCGACAGCGTATTCTGCCAATACCAACCGTTATCCGCCGACAGACTGCCCCGCTTGAATCCACGTATCGCACTGTGATCCGTCAGGTTGATCCATTCGATACCCGGCAACGGATCCCGACTGTATTGCCCATACCATTGGCTAGAGAAGCGGTAGTCTGCGCCGAGCAGAGTGAAACTTTGGCTTAACGAGGCGGCCAACTTCAGCTTGGTGTACTGCGCCTCTGCCCCGGTGCGTAGTCGTCCGCGATCGGCGCCCAGCACGCGCACGCCTCGCTCCACGCTGAGATTTCCCGTCGCCAGCCCGTATGGCAAGACATGCAGATGGTTAAGCCCAAGCTCCACCACGCTCAGTGTCGGGCTGCTAACCTGTAGCAGATCATCCTGTAAGTAGTTACGAATGTGCTTCGCGGTTAATTGGGCGCTCAACGTGTTAATTTGCCGCTGGCTACGTTGAATCACGTCATCGACACGCAAGCCATATTGGCTGGATGCACCATCCAGACGAATACGGGTATGCAGCAACGGCTGGTACATCAGATAGTGTGAAAAACTGGCGAACCCGCTAAAGGTCAAGGCGCCGTAAGGCAGTGAATAAAACAGCATATAGCTGCGGCTGTAACGCTCCGCAGGTCGCGCCAGCGTCGAAGAGAGGCTCAAGCTGGCGAAATCGGAGAGCCCTAAGGGGCTATCCAGCGTGGCATTACCACGCGCCACCCACTCCCCGGTTCCCTGCTGACCCGCGTTATCCAACGAGGTGCTCACCTGCCAAGGACGACTGCGTTGGTTATACAAGCGAATAACCGAGCCGCCGACCCGCTTACCCGGTACAATATCCATGCTGACGTGGTTCGAGCGCAGACGATTAGCCTGATCCAATCCCTGATCCAGTTCGCTTAAGCGCAACGGTTTGCCGATCAAGCCAGGAAACAGCCAGCGTCGGTTTACGCTCCGATCGCCCCCCTCAATACGCTCGATATACCCTTCAGTGACTCGTAGGCCTAACTCACCGCGCGCATTGGGACGCAAAAATTGCACCCGTGCCGTGATATACCCCTTATCCAAATATAAGGCGGTAATTTGTTTGGCTAACCGGTTAACATCACGACTACTAATACAGTTCGTTGGCAGCGCATCCAATGTCGCGAGATCGTGCAAGGACAATAGCGTAATCCCGGTTAAATAAACCCCACTGATCGGTAGGCAGGTGTCGATATCACGTAATTGATCCGCGCCTGCGACGGAGGGCACAGCATGTTGTTGTTTGGTTAGACGTTGCAGCGCCTGCTGCTCCAGCAATGAATTAAGCTGCCGGGTACTGTTTTGTAACGCTCGGCGCGACTCATCGGTTGGTGTATTGTCCCACTGGGAGCTCGCCCCCACACTGCTTGTTACGCACCAGATCATCACCCATAGCAGTCTACAAATTAAAGTTTTACTCATTGGATTTGCCTGCCCCTATATTTCCAGATACCTGTTATCACTTAACCCACTACTGGCCCGCTGACGCAGATATTCCCGTGGCGAGCGATAACCCAGTGCACTATGCGGATGCCATTCGTTATAATGCTCGAACGCCTCTGCAAGGCTCTTTGCTGTCGTTAGCCCGTCTGGTTTGGGCATGATATTGATGTAGTCACGCTTTATCGTTTTCACGAAGCTCTCTGCTATTCCGTTATTCTGCCGGATTCGTACAACGCCCGGTAACCACCGTAAGCATCGGCCTGAAGCACACCACTGAAATCGGCCAGATGATTCTGTGGATGTATGTCTTTCCGGTCCGGGCTGTATGCGAACCAGACCGCCGGGGGCATCTGTGAACCGGCGTTACGGTCATCACGGACGTAGACCCACAGCCAGGTTGTCCGGGTTTTACCACTGCCCGACTCCTGGACAGGCTTGCATATTTCCCGGTGACGATATGAGCCAAGAGTCCCGATACTGCATAACTGCGTTTAGGGGGGAAAGTGGTGCCTGCACGATATGGTCGTGCAGACAGCAAGTCTGTATCGGATGACTGTGATTCTCTCCTCTCAATTCAAACAGTATTTTTCATTTTGCTGTAAGTTTCTCCTGTCCGACGGTGACACATCCATTGACGAATAACTCTGAGCTCATCTTTTTTTTCTGGAGAATTTCTTTTTACTGAGGAGCGCGATTTCTGTTCTGATATTCTCTGCTGTTTCAGTCTGTTTGATTCTGTTGGCAAAGGTATTATTACAACATCTAATATTTTTAGTGCCCGTAATTTAGTCTTTACTCCATTGATAATGCAAAAAATGGTTGTCTTTTCACTTTTTATATATTTTGTTCCTTCTCTGTAAATATAATTTATCACATCAGTGGCTTGTTGTTGAGTAAGGGAAAACGCCCGGGCTACATCTTTTGTTGTCAGAAGTTGCTTGTTTCTTTTTCCCCAGATGGCAACCACCATATATAATGGTAAGTTCGAGAATCCGGATAATTTAGAAGGGATAGTATATCGTTCGTTCATGGAATATTCTCTGTCAGAATTCAAGACTCCCTCCTTCGAAAAGAGCCGGTGTTTGAAAGAGGGATGTGTGTATGTAACAAATTTTGTACACCATGTAGATTATGGTTCAAAACGAAATGAGCTATCTATAATGCAGTTAATCCATTCCATAGTGATACCATTGTTTTTCTTTGATAGTGAGGAATAATTATTCATATATGGAAAAAGCGCAAAAAAAGTTATCTATATTACTACAATACGTTCATACGGAGTACAGCACTTCCGTTGAATACCCCGGGTGTTATCTTATTTGCCTTGAACAGGGTCTCAATTTTTATCGTTTGAGTATCTGCTTGATTAAACGTCAGTTTTTCATCAGGTTTTCCGGAGGGGAAATTCAGTGTACAGGTACCACTCCCACAATTAACTTTATTTTTAACACCATCAACATAATCACTCCCCGTTATTTCAAGCTGAACATTGGCAGGAGCGGAACATGTTATTCTGGCAGCTACATCTTTTTTGACACCAGCAATGGCATCCTGAGCATTGATTGTTTTCATGTCAATATCAATGCTTGGAGAAGAAATAGAGCAGGAAGCTCTTATCTCTATTTTTACACCGCTTGTATCAATTGACGACATCGAAGCCATCAAACCAGGATATGTTTTCCACCCACCACCGGCATGACCATCATAATCACCTTTATTCTCTTCAAAAGCAGCTTTTATTGGCAATTGAACAGTATGCACGCCAGGAAACGCTGTCGTTCTGTCTATTTCCAGTTGAAATCTATCCCAGGTTGCTTTGGAAAATGTCCATTTATCTCCTGGCCAGGAACATCCAACAACACCCCATGTATGACGCTTTGGAGGAGTAACAACAGTTCTGACACCGGCAATTTGTACCTTAGAATCTTCATATGTGCTGGTTATTCTCATCCTTAATCCTGATGGATCTGTAAACCAACCATCAGGAAACTGAAACCAGTATCGGTCATGTCCCCAAATAAGGACACCTGTGGCAAAAAGGTTAGCTCTGGTATCCACTACTGTACTGCCCCCTCCGGTATGAAGCTTCAAAGGGGTAACGATGGGGGCATTGGTTTCGATATTAAAGAATAGCGGGTCAACCATGGGCTTGTAATCATTGGCCCACAACATATTACAGTATCGTAGGTCACCTGCTTGCACAAATCCACAGAACAGCAGGCATAAAGACAGAAAAAAGATTCTCACAATAAATTCTCCTTTGGCAAACGGTGAGACGGCAGAAAGTCTCGAAAAAACTGGTGAGGCCCCCGGAACTTCCGGAGACAAAACTACCCGGGGAAGACGTAAAATGAACCAAAATACATGTTTTTCACCAGAGGCAGGCCAAGAACTGCCGAAAAGTCTGCTGCAGTACTGCAGCAGAACAAAAGCTAGAAATAGCTGATACTCATATTTGCTGACGCTGAGAATGCACTGGCAGGTAGTTCTTTATTGCCTTCTTTATAAGGGATGGCCGTAAATGTAAATGTTCCGTTTTCCTGTCCTGTTAATCCGGCCTCTACAGGATAACCGATTGAATCCTGCCCGTTATGTTTACCGTCTCCTATAAGCAGCTTTGTGATGGTACCGTCCCCCTGATACAGGGCTATACCGAAATTTTCAACATTCGTTGCCAGTATATTTCTATGGTTCTTTAACATTGTTCCGGTTACCTTTACATAAGGTATCCCCTGCGTATAACTACACGTGACAGGAATACTGACTTTTTTCCAGTTCTGTTTATTTTCGACGTCAACTATTAACACATCTCCAAAATCGACCTCAACCGGTCTTCCCTGATTAATCTGGCAGGGGGGGATTTGTATTATTCCTGTGATATTTATCGGTATATCCACCGCAAGTGCCGGTATTGATGTAAACAACAGACTGGATACTATCAATTTGGTGATTATCCTTTTAAATATCATGCTCTTCCCCCCTGTTAATGCATTCATTTGTACTTCTGCCTTTTTATTCAGTGAGTTTTCTGTATTAACTCTGTTAAGCCTTTTGTTACTGTTGATTTCTGGCAACCTGCCAGTGGCTTTCTTTTATTTATGTGTGTCACTCAAAATGCAGGAAGTGATACTCGGTTAATTACCCGAGTATGCTTGTGGGAATAACACACATGCCATTGATGCTGGATACCCCCCCCGGATATTTTTGAGGGTAGATATCTTAACCACTTCGAGAAAAAATGGGTATTATTCTTCTTGTCTGTTATGTTTTATCACTTATATAAAAGCTCAAATGTTACAGTGGAGTTGTAATCTCCCGGTTGTACTCCTTTATTTGCAATGGCTTCTGATGTTGCCTGAACAAAGGCTTTAAAATCCAGAACCACACTTTCCTTATCCACTTTATCTCCCTGCCCGCCATTATGAACCTGATTCAATTTCAGAAGGCTGATACCATCAGTATCAATAATCCCTATTCCTAACTTCCCCCTGTTTATCCCATTGACTCTCAGATATCCGGGTAATTCAGGCTCTTCATCGCCTCTGAAGGTTAACTCAACCATCTTCCACATTGTATTAAGTTGGCAGTTAATCAGCCTTATCCGGAACTTCTCTTCATAGCTTTTCCCCGGCCAGATATGATAAATGCGGGACGCTGTATCCATAAACGTCACCTCCTGTGAAGATGTTGATGGATCAATCTGACAAGGACTGTCCACTAAATTACCCGTAAATAAAAGTTCGGAGGAATATCCGGGTACAGACAACAAAAGCATTGTTGATAGCAGGACGTTGAATAACACTCCATGCGCTCTGTTTCTGTTCACTGTTTTCTCCTTATTCATAATCCAGTCGCAAACTCAACAGATAATTGTCATTCTGCGGATTCGTGTACGTATTCCCCTGCGCACGATTCTTTGCCTGCGCATTTGTCAGTGCCATCTGTTGTTTTTTATTTAACCTGTAAGTGAACTGATTTGCACCGTTGTACACGAAAGCACGACCAGCACTGACTAACTGTTGTTTGGGGTGAAGCGTACCTCCCTCTTCCTTGGTCAACAGGGTACTCTGCATTACAGTTATGCTGTTTCTTTCGGTTGCTGATGTGGAAGATAACATCACACCTCCATAGCCACATCCCCGCAAATTCAGCTTCAATTCATAATGCTTTATAATTTCCCCATATTCCGGCAATGGCAATTGCACCTCATTTGTCACCAGTGTGCACGGAGATGATAGTAACGCACCACTAACCAACAACTGTCCAGTTCGACCATTGAGTTCATTCACCCACTGGTGACGGGGTTCATCTGCCGTAAAAAAGCTATCCTGCATCACCGTTTCATCTGCACGCAATACACTGTTCATGCAGCTGCTTACCAGCAGTGCAGCCAGATAGAGTCCTGTTGTTGCCCTGACCATCTTCGCCCCCTTCCTCCGGTTAACTGTCACTGCACACTTATTTTTTCACCGCTGTACAACGGTCACCACTGCAGCTGAATTGCAGAACCGGACGTCCGCCGTAGTCGTTGATGTAGCTCAGGTACGGTGTGCTGTATGTTCCTGATTTCACCGTCTGCGTGGACTTCGGCGCCAGCATCATGGCCTCAAACCTGCCTTCCTTCGCCTGCTTTTCATTGCCACCTAGACCTATCACCGTTACGTAATACGGCGTCGGGTTTTCAATCCGGTAACCTCCGCTGGTTTTGTTCAGCACCAACTGGTCCTGCCAGACTGCATTGGGTTTCGCCTCAATGGCTTTCGGGCGGTAAAACAGCTTGATTTTGGTCTGCAGGGCTATCTGCAGCACATTCGCCTTATCACTCTTTGGAGGAATTTCACGAAGGTTGAAGTAGAACAGGGATTCCCTGTCCTGTGGCAGTTTGCTGATATCCGGAGTTGTTGTCAGACGAATCATACTTTTTGTACCTGGTTCCAGGCGTTGCACCGGCGGTGTGGCAATAAGTGGGCCGGTGGTGATTTTTTCTTTTTTTTCATTCTCTATCCAGGCCTGCGCCAGATAGGGAAGTTGTTTATTATCATTAGCGATATTCAGAGCCATGGATTTTTCACCGCCGTTAAAAATTGCACGCGTACGGTCCAGGGAAATGGCTGCATGGGCTACAGATACTGCGTTCAGACACGCTACCGCCATCAGCGTTTGTTTCATCGCTGTTTTCATTCTTTGCATGTTTTCTTCTCTCAGTTCTGGTGCACCTTTATTGGTCGTCTGGCACCAGGGGGTTATTTACATATATCTGCCCATGAATGCTGACAAATAATTATTATCAGCGGGGCCATCATTCCGTTATTTCACCTTACGACAGGGCAACAGCAACTCTTGTCCCGGAACCAGTTTTTCCGGTATATCCACTACACACTGTGTCCTGCCATTCCAGCCCACATTTAAAGTTTCTCCCGGATTAACCCCACTCAACCAGCTAAGACCATTGTCAGCCACCATCCCCAGCTCACGGCCTTTCGCGTTAGTCACGCTGGCACCAAACGGCGGATGGCTGTTGTCTGCCAGACGCAGCACGGCAAACAGACGACTTCCTTTCAGGACTTCAAACTCCCTGTAACCAATGGCCCCTTCCGTCAGGACCGATTCCACCACCGAGCGGGTGGCTTCCATGTCTTCCGGCAGCTTGTTCAGGTCCACTGAGGTGGTGTTGCGGTAATAGCTGCTCACATCCGTCACCACACCAATTCCCCACCGGTTGGTGGAGACCCGACCGCCGTCGACAGGCACGCCTCCGACACCATCGGTGTCCACCAACAGCCGGGTTCCTCCGTTCATGCCTCCTGCATGCAGTGCTGCGCCTTTCGCGGTAATCGTTGCACCACCGGATGCGCTCATACCGAATGACGTGTAACCGTTCTCCACGGCAGAGAAGTTCGCTGACAGGTTGGCCAGCGGACTGCTGTGGTTGTAGTACGCGCTCATCTGACTCTGCGATGGCTGGCCACCGCCACTGCTCACACCGGCGTTAAGGCTGTAACTGCTCAGCCCTTTGTTCAGCGTGTCGCTGTACCCCACGGTGTTGGTGTAACGGTCATTACTCATGCTGCCGCTGTAGCTGGCCGTACCGGTTCCCCACGGCACGGACAGACGTATAAATGCCGAATCGTTATCCCGGCTCTGGTATTTCGAACGGGATGCAGACAGCCCCAGCGCGATATTCTTAAAGCTGAACGCATCGAAGTAGCGGTTCACCGACAGCGTGTAATAGTCAGATGTCCGGCGGTCCCAGTAAGTCTGATGGCTGTACTGCAGGTTGACCGAGGTCTTCCAGTCCTCGAAGTTCTTGTTGAGCGTGACGGTGTACAGCTCCTTCTCACGTCCCGTGAAGTCATCCCGGTAACGTGCATTGAGGTACTGGTCCATAGTCATGTAATTGCGTTCAGAGAAGCGGTAGCCTGCAAAGGTGATATCCGCATTCACGTCATCAAAACGTTTGGAGTAGCTCAGACGCCAGGATTTACCCTGCATAGTCTCTTCTCCCGGAATACGGGCCACGGACTGGGTCACATCGGCAGATACCGTACCGAACTCATTCAGGTCACGGCCCAGACCCACAGCCAGGGCGTTGTAATCCCCGGCGACGATACCGCCACCGTAAAGTGACCACTTGTTACTGATACCCCAGGATGCCTCACCGGCAGCAAAGACCGGACCTTCCGTGGTGTGCTCATAGTTACGCGAACGACCGGAAACCAGCTTGTAACGAATCTGGCCCGGACGGGTCAGATACGGCACATATGCCGTGTCCACCTGAAACGTTTTTTTCCGCCCGTCCTGCTCGATAACCTCAACATCCAGACGACCACGCACGGAGCTGTCCAGGTCCTGGATGGTGAACGGACCTGCCGGCACGGTGGAGTCATAGAGGATGCGTCCCTGCTGCGAAATCACGACGCGTGCATTCGTGTCCGCAATCCCTGAGACCTGCGGTGCATAACTGCGCAGTTTTGGCGGCAGCATGCGGTCATCACTTTCCAGACTGGCACCGGTGTAGCGCCAGGAGCTGAAAATCTCAGAATTGATGTAGTTCTCCCCCAGAGTGAGGCTGGCGCGCCAGCGCGGGATGGCGCGGTACACGTAGAAACGGCTCCAGGTGAACTGACTGTCCGTCCCCTGCGTGCTGCCGGTGGTGTGATTCAGAGTGCCCTGATAGTCCGCACGCAGACGCCAGGAACCGAAGTTGGCACCCGCAGTTCCGTTATAGCTCAGTGACTGTGACTGCTTTCCCTTATGCGGCTTGTTCACCGTCCCGTTGATGTTGTAGTCAAACAACAGCCCCGGAATACCGTTATCCCAGCGTGACGGCGGCAGCCAGGAGGCATCGGAATATTCCAGCCAGGCCTGCGGCATATTGATGTACAGCAGGCCTTCTGCGGGATTCGGGCGAACTTCCACTCCCGGCAACTGACTAAAGTCTGCGCAATGTCCGTCATTCCAGTACGTAACTTTTTCCTGAGATGCCTCTGTCAGCCCCATCCGACTGACCATCTCCGGCGTCAGACAGGCCTGCGGTAACGGCTTCTTTCCGTCCTGACCGGAAACCGGCGGCTCCAGAAACGTCACCGGAAATGCCGACGGTGAAATCCCCTGGTCATTCACCATAATTTCCATCTGGTACTGCCCGGGCATGATATATCCCGCCTGAGAGAACCGGGAAAAATCAATATTCTGTCTGTCTGCTGCATCCAGAACATCTGTATTAAAGTCGACGGCATAAGCCGGTGCGCCTGCCAGGGAAAGCAGCAGCGCATATGTAATGCCGTTAACAGCAAAAGAGGTATTATTTTTCATTATCAGCCACCACCTTTAATACAGACTGCTCCCGGAAATAAAGACAAAGTGTCCCCCTCCTGCATGCAGGATTTAATTTCAGTTCCTCTGTCAGAATATTTAATTAAATACCGGGAAGCTTCCGTCTGTTACCGGTTGTTATTTCTGTTCACCCTGTTATTCGTAATCCACCTTAAAACGTAATGCGGCATAATAATCTCCCGCCTTTAACGGCTGACCATTACGGACAACCCGCAAGGTATAATCCAGCCCCTCTTCATTTCCGTTCAGCAATAACGGCGGCATCACTTTACCGACACGGGCCGGATAGCCCTGATTATCCAGTATCTGCAGATTGATACCTTCTGCCTGACCGGTCAGCGAGAATTTGTCAGGCGTTTCGCCCTGCAGACCATCAAAGGTCACCCGGACACGGCTCGCCGTATAAACCCGTTTACCCGTTCCCGCCAGCTCACAGTTACGCAACCGCAGACGGAATTTCTTTTCAGGACCGGCGAAACTGTCCTGTAAATCACGAACCGGGATCTCCCCCATATCAATCGCCTGCCAGGTGTCTTCCATGGCTAGCGTGCAGGCCGGAGCAATCACCTGCCCCTTAAAACTCGCCCGGCCATGCCACCAGACATGCTCCTCTCCCCAGTACTCCGGCAGGGTCATCCCCGGCGGCGGAAAGGAGGGCGATGGCGCAGCCTGAGCCGCTGCACTCAAGAAAAATGTTACCGAAAGGATCATGCGCCAGAACATGCAATATCCCTTATTCTTGACCGATAATTGCAGGGGCTGACGCCCCCGCTAATCTGACGGTTAAAAACCGGAGATGAGTGCTCACTCGTAGATCAGATTAAAATTAGCAACAGCGGTGAAGTCACCTTCTTGCACAGAATCTTTTGCAATGGCTTTGACCCAAGTTGAATAATTCAGGATGTTTTCGCCTTCTTTCAGATTTTGAGAGGAGCCTGCCGTTCCATCGAAAGAAATCAGTTGTCCATCCGGCCCTGAAATAATGACAGCGGTGCCTGTATTACCGGTAGTTCCAAGTGCTTTCTTATCATTAGATACGGTAGAACCAGTAAAACTCACCTTAACGGATTTGTTTGGCTCGCAGTTAAGCAGTTTAATATTCAAAGGTTGTGTCACAGAAATGCCACCAGCATTCAGATGTGATTTGGAAACTTGTCCAAAATAGATGGACTGATTTACTGAATCAGGAGCAATACTACATGGCGCATCAATTATCGTGCCATTGAAGGTAACAGAACCTTGCCCATGACTTGAACTGGCTGCATTAACACCATAAGAAGCTAACATCGATACAAAGGCACCAGTCATAATAATTTTGCTTAATTTCATTGTTTATTCCTTAATGACAAAAGTTGAATGTGGTTTCTTTTTAAACAAAGGTATCCGAATGTTGTGAACACTCTGACATCAATGTATTCAGTAAAACATCTGTGTTATTTATAAATATAAAGCTAGCTCCCTGTCTTTTTGGCAGAGACTTCCCAAGGGATCTGAGGTATCTGCATAAATCTTGATGATCGTAGATAATAAGGAATAAGTTGATTCACTGTTAAATGAACTTTTTGAAATCTTCCTAATGCTCCTGAAAAATACCCAGAGGAAATGTTATATTGTTCACAAACCTCTCTTCTTGAATATCCCATAACCAAGAAGTCCTTCAGAGCTAAAATCATTCGTTCGCTATGGATGGGGGTTATTTCAATCAACAACCAGAACTGAATCTCAGGTACTGTTCCAGCTTTCAGATTGTCACTCTGTTTTTTACTAAGATAGAGTCTGTTATCTTCCATCATGGCATTCTCAAAAACAGTAGAGTAACTATCGCAATCAATAACAAAGAGTTAATTTGCACTCTCTGAACATGAAAACATTTTAGCATGGTGATTTAGTTTGAGAAACACAGAATTAATGAAATGATATTACATCATTCTTTTGGATTCCTAGATTTTAAATCTATAAAGCACTGTCATTTAAGCATAAAATTCTGGATTGTTTTGTTTTATATACAAAGAACACTGATGTGCTTGCATATATGCAAAACCAATTCGTTTTTGAGTAATAAAAAAATAGTCTTTTATTGGGATGTATGTCAAAAAATAGCTCTCACAAAATCCACAAAAAACGAAATTTAATTAACAAGGAAATTATACCTGTGTGCATAATTGCGGATTCAGATGTATTCGGGAGTGCTTGGAAAAGGGGGGGGGCTATTAAATTGTCAAGCATGTTTATGATACCTGCGGGGTATGAAAAGTCCCGTCACGCATCATGGCGAACAAAACGCCACAGCGCCGTCTTGCGAGAGCGATAAGTCGTTTTCCCTGGTTTATTTTTGCGTGTGTAGTAAGTCTTAGAGATCGGCTCCCTGAGCACAGTGAAAGCTGACAGGAACAACGCCCGTTTGAGGGGTTTATTGCCCCGTCTTGGCGGGTGTTCGCCACGTATTGACGAGCCGGAACGTCGGGTTACCGGCACAAGGCCCGCATAAGCAGCGAGATGTGCAGCGGAGTCGAAGGCTTGACAGCCAACCTCTGTGAGGAGTCTGGCTGCGGTCCTGACACCGACTCCGGGCATGCTGGTCAGGACCGGGTAAGGTAAAGTAACACTGAAAATGAATACGACTGACATCGCAAAATAGTGGTAAGGCCTTCAGGGGGCGGCCTTACTCCTTTATCCAGCCCAGTCTTCCAGTACTAGGCCGGCACCCGCTCAAACTCTCTCACATTATTACATTATTCGTCACCAATATTGCTCTGGCGGCGATGACATGCCCGGCGATCGCCGTGTCGTTCGGACCGATCGGCGGACCAGTATCAGCCTCGGACGAGAGCGGCGGTTTCTGGTATATAGGCTGTCTGCCCCTGAAATACCTCACACTTCCGGAAAGCGGGGACTTCCGCTGAGGAATCCCCAGAAAACAAGACAGGCATAGTGAGATGTGATCTAATTGATTGTGCTAACAATTTCAAGGAGATCACCACTATGCCTGCACGTTTATTATGCCAAAATTTCCTTAACAACATACTGGCCCCTTTGCATCTTTACCGTCAAAAATCACTGATTGACGCAACTAATGCTGTAATAAATGGCGCTTCCCTCACGCTTACCAGTATCGGGCGTCATTTAACCGGTACTGCATCAGTTAAAAACAAAATAAAGCGGGTGGATCGACTGTTGGGGAATCGACATTTGCAAAATGAGGTTTCCACCATTTTTCAGCGAATTACTCAGAAGATTACGCGGGGAATGTCTCGTGTTGTGATACTCATTGACTGGAGTGCTTATCATGCCTCTCGTTTTCAGCTTTTGCGGGCAAGCCTGGCATGTGACGGGCGTTCTTTACCGTTGATGAGTTGTGTCGTTCCATCATCGCAGACAGCGAATGCAGACGTACATGAGCGTTTTCTGGAATCGCTTGCTGAGTGCTTTTCCCCCGGGACTGATGTCATTGTTATTACAGATGCCGGTTTTCAGGGGCGATTGTTCCAACAGCTCCGCTCCCGTGGCTGGACCTATATTTGCCGGGTACTGGGCAATCATTATTACAATATTGGTGATGGCTGGGAAAAGGTGTCGGACTCTGGCACAAAAGCATCAACGACAGCAATTTATTTAGGTGAAGGCCTGCTGGGTCGAGATAAAAATGCACAGCATTAGGGGTAATGCCGAGCCTGTACATAGATTTGTGTAATTGCCTGATTTTGATATGTTCAATCCAGCATCAAATGAAGGTTAATTTATGGACGAAAAACAGTTACAGGCTCTGGCTAACGAACTGGCCAAAAACCTCAAAACCCCTGAAGACCTCAGTCAGTTTGATCGGCTGCTGAAAAAGCTCAGCGTTGAAGCCGCTCTCAATGCAGAGATGACACACCATCTTGGGTATGAGAAAAATCAGTCCAGACCAGGAGCTAACTCCCGCAACGGTTATTCCACAAAGACCGTTATCACAGGCGACGGTCCACTGGAACTGCGTACTCCGCGCGATCGTGACGGTACCTTCGAACCACAACTGGTAAAGAAAAATCAGACCCGTATTACCGGGATGGATAACCAGATCCTCTCGTTGTATGCCAAAGGGATGACCACCCGTGAGATAGCTGCTGCGTTCAAAGAACTGTATGACGCAGATGTTTCACCGGCACTGATATCAAAGGTTACCGATGCCGTGATGGAGCAGGTTGTAGAATGGCAAAACCGACCACTGGATGCTGTTTACCCCATTGTTTATCTTGACTGTATCGTCCTGAAAGTTCGGCAGGACAGTCGCGTCATCAACAAATCGGTGTTCCTGGCACTGGGCATCAATATCGAAGGTCAGAAAGAACTGCCAGGTATGTGGCTGGCCGAAAATGAAGGGGCGAAGTTCTGGCTCAATGTGCTGACTGAACTGAAAAACCGCGGTCTGAACGATATCCTCATCGCCTGTGTGGATGGCCTGAAAGGCTTACCGGATGCCATCAACACAGTATATCCGAAGGCCCGCATCCAGTTATGCATCGTGCATATGGTGCGCAACAGCCTGCGCTTCGTGTCATGGAAGGACTACAAAGCCGTCACTCGCGACCTGAAAGCGATTTATCAGGCTCCCACGGAAGAGGCAGGTCAGCAGGCACTGGAAGCGTTCGCTGCGGCCTGGGACAGTCGCTATCCTCAGATAAGCCGAAGCTGGCAGGCTAACTGGCCGAATCTTGCCACGTTCTTCGCTTATCCAACGGACATACGCAAAGTGATCTATACGACGAATGCCATCGAGTCGCTAAACAGCGTGATCCGCCATGCGATCAAAAAGCGTAAAGTGTTCCCGACAGACGACTCGGTGAAAAAAGTGGTGTGGCTGGCAATCCAGTCTGCGTCCCAGAAATGGACGATGCCGTTGAAGGACTGGCGTATGACAATGAGCCGCTTTATTATCGAGTTCGGTGACCGCCTGGACGGTCACTTCTGAGAAAAGGCATTTACACAGAATCTTAAACAGGCTCTTATATCACTCAGAAAAAAGGCGAGCATAGTTAATTGCTCAAGATATAGTCATCTGATAGCCCTTATCACCGCTCGCTTTAGCCATTTGGTTATGTGGTTGACTTTGTGCCTTCGGCTTACCTGTCTGAGAGAGAGAGGTTGCCGCTGTATTTAGCTGGATATTCGGTCTCTTATTCATGATCTCTTCGTATCTACGATGAATGATCTTTAATGTTTCTTCTAAAATTCGACGGTAATGGTTTTTTACCGAGTTGTTAGACAATGGTATATTGTGGTACACGATGCCGTTAGTTGTCCAAATAATTTTGTATACTTTACCACCAGAATAGCTATCTCGTCTGTAGGCATATTGCACCGCACTTGTTACTTTACATCCTGATAATGATGTTGAATATCCTCGATGACGCCTTTTTTTCTAAGCTTTCGCTCTGCGAAGTAGAGGCAATGTGCTGCAAATTCACTTCCCGTTGAACCTAAACCGCAAGCTACGTATTTTTTTTTATCATAATGGGGAGAGTATCCGAATCATACAAGATAGCACCTGAGTTTTTGTCGAGGATCACCATGCTGAAAGAGAAGTCTTCTACATTCATGTAGAGACTCACTAAATTACAATATTGTCCTGGAGTGATGACTTTCAACTGCATAGCTTGCATAAGGACGATCATCGGATGATCTCCACACATAAAGGATATTGCCTCTTTTCCGTGAAAATCTATATGTATTGCTTTTTTCTCAAGAACATCCCTTCGTGGATGCCCATCAACTGACCATTTGCTATCACAAGCCGCAAATTCCGACTCTCTGTATATTATTGTAGTCATATCAATGAGTTAAATCTATTCACTGTTGTTAATATACCAGATTTATAAGAAAAAGCAGCAGTTGATAGTTATTGTAATCAGAGTCAAATTTCAACGAAACAGAAGTTGCTTCTATATGGGGTTGGTTTGGGAAACGAAATTATTGTACGTTCGGAGCATTTTTTTACCAATGAGGATAAGTAACTGATTGATTCATAGTGATCAGCTATCACTTTTAAGTTATTGCTTTCTCTTATCGCATTTAGGTTATCTCATGTCCCTAAGGGAAGAGGATCTCATTCAGCCCAGATTTCATGGAGATGCCGTATACGCGCATCGCGACAGGCGAGATTGTGAAAGCTGAAAGATAAAAAGCGGCCCTGACGGCCCGACTGCGGGTAAATCCTCCGGCCATGCACAGAGCGGAATTTTCATCGCTGACAGATCGTATGGCCTTACAGGACAGTGGGTAACAGGAGAATATCTGGTCCCTCTAATGCGGGAATTCATTTTATTCACCTTTAATTTGTGGATTCACAATGAGATAACTTGTGCCGTGTTCATCGTTCATTTCTATGGCGTCAAACCCCAGGCAAGCGGCTACACGACCGCGTAGACGTTGCAATTCCCATGAGTATGCTCCACTAATATCGCTGCCGAGGCGTGGCGAGAGAATATCAGCGAAATCTTCGATATCTGAATTGTTATCCCACATGACGCGATCAGCTATTTCCTCTACGTCAGCAGTATCCAGTTCGTTACGTAAGAAGGCATAAACCTCTTGAAAGCGAGCATTGTCAGCGCCAGTGATATAAGACGGTAATGGGGCTGCGGACGATTTCCTGGACTCTCAGGAGATCGTCCGCAGCCCCATAACGGTCAAACATCGTGGCGTTAACAGATGCTCAGGAGGCATGGTTTGAGCACGATTTACATGCCCTGAGCGCGCAACAGAAGGCAGCCTGTGTGGTGCTGAATCCGGAAAAGTCCCACCCTTACATTGAGGATATGGCGATGTTTTTATTGCCCTTACCGGTCGTGCTGGAGTGGCATTGTGTGATGTGCGGCCAGTTTTTTCATGGGAAGAAGTTCTGTGAAACCTG
>NZ_PTSR01000043.1:0-21676 GCF_002965345.1 Escherichia sp. MOD1-EC5950 | reverse complement strand
TCAGGAAGAACGAAGAATGGGATATGTCATACCATTCGGTATCTCTTTAATTTTATCATTCAAGACAGTTGCTGTATCCGTCCTTCAGCCGGACTTCGCACAGACGATTCCGGGTCAGGAGTGTGAATATCAACAACGTGCAGCACACGATTAATACGCACCAGATAAGGGCGTTTCCCGGTAGTTTCATGGCCTTCTTCTCCTTGCGCAAAGCGCGGTAAGAGGCTATCCTGATGTTGTCTAAGCATGCAGGGGCCTCGTGGGTTAATGAAAAATTAACTACGGGGCTTTTGTCCTTCTGCCACACAACACGGTAACAAACCACCTTCACGTCATGAGGCAGAAAGCCTCAAGCGCCGGGCACATCATAGCCCATATCCCTGCACGCTGACCACACTCACTTTCCCTGAAAATAATCTGGTCGTTCAGCCAGTTCACGGGCAATCCGTGTGATTGTTGCCGCATCACGCCGCCTCCCGGAGTTTGTTCGGCACCATCCACCGTTCCATCTCACGGACAGCATGACCGGCCTCCCTTGCTGCCATACCAGCCTCTGCGATGACCTGCCAGAATGGCATATCCTGCCACTGCCAGCGTTCCATTCCGGCCAGTGACGGAAAACGCTCGCCCCACTGCCAGAACAGGGTTTCCAGGTCATGCTCTGCCACCCGGTCACTCCAGCGTGCATGCCAGCTTCCGACTGTTTCCGGCGAATGGAATGCCAGTTCGATTTCAGCCTGAGCGACCAGCGCCTGGTACGCACGGGCTTTCTGCTCTGCCTCCCGTGCCTGCTGACGGCTGTACTTCTGCATGACCAGCGCGGATTTATGGCGACTGCGCTCCCTGACACGAAACCGCACCGACGGGAACAGCCGCTCTGCTGCATCACCGGGAAGGGGAAGGAGGCAGACCTCGCCCTGTGTTTCAATCAGCACATCAATGGCATACAGCCACTGAAGACGGTTGCCGCGCAGTTCTTCTGCGGTCAGGGATGGCATGAAAAATCGCAGGTCAGACAGCGATATCCTGCGGCTTCCGTTCAGACAGCGGAAAAATGCCCCCGCATACGGATATTCCGCCAGCATGTTTCCCTGATGGCGGCGTTTTTCTGTCTCCGCCACCGCCCGCCATGCGGCCTGTTGCTCTGTGCTGAGAGGAACCAGTGCCTGTGAACGTGCGCTCATACCTGACCTCCTTCCGCCATCAGGATATGGATGATGTCGTTAACGCTGTACCCCTGCGCATCCAGTGACGCCGCCAGTGCCAGTGAATGGCTGACAGCTTCCGGTGCAAACCGCCGCTGCACCTGAACCACCGCAAACGGCTCACCACCGGCATTCACCAGAACCAGCACCCAGACCTGAGAGACATCACCCGGCGAACATAACGCCAGGTGGAAACGTTCGTGGGCAGGTGTGAAACGGACCTGGACGGGGAAAAAGCCCCCGAACTCGCTGCCGTACTCGCCGTTCAGCGTCCAGTTGTCCGGCGCATCCAGCTCCCGCATCACGGCGTGTGTCAGCTCACGACGTTCATCACTTCCGGCAGCCCGGATATCTTCGTATTCCTGTGCGCTCATGGCCTGTAATACATTCAGGGTCAGTTCAGTTTTCATCACGGTATCTCCCTTGCTGCCGCCCCGTCTCCGGCGGGGCGGTGTGGTAAATGGTTTATGACTGGCGGTCAGGCGGCATTGGCCTGGTTGTCGGTGCGTTCAGTAGTATCCGTCTGTGGACGTGGAGCACACATCCAGCCAGGCACCCAGCGGTTGTCTTTCATGTGGAACTCTGCATGTTCAGCCGCATCGCCTTTCTTCATCTTCTCCGCATCCCGTGCGGCACCGGACAGTCCGGCCTCATTCAGGGCAGCGATAATCTGCTGTTTTTTTAACGCTCCAAAATAATTCCCTCTGGTTGGCTGCCACCAGTCGCGCATGTGGAACCCGATAGCCGTTTCCAGCGAGTCAAGCGGACTGCGTGACGTGCGACCATACTCGCGGGTCTGAACGCCGTGGATGCTGCACGTGGTGCAGAAACTGAGCAGGGACAACAGCACCTCCTGGCGGAGTGACAGGAACATCGTCATGTCCCGTGCCCATCCATCCGGCAGCAGGGCGGCAAGACGGGCTTTTTCTGCCATCATCGCCAGGAATGCGGCACCTTCCTTCCCCGATGGCGCATCGCTGGTCAGCGAAGAATGTTTACATTCCAGGCTGATTTGTGCTGGTTTACTGTACGCTCCGCTGCCAAACACATTCAGGCAGAGCGTCCATGCCAGCAGTGCCAGAGATTTGTCCGGCTGCTGCATCAGTGCCGCCTGGACTGCCAGCGTGCGTTCGGAAGACATTTTCGTCAGCAGTGGCAGACTGATTTCCTCCACTGACGCTTTTTCCTGCACCTGTTCCGTGCGGTCAGCGTCGTCAGCCACGTCATCTTCACTGCGCAACTGCACACCACGCTGGACACACACATTGCCGTAACGCCAGGACACCACCACACCGCTTCCGGCACGCATTTCCGGCGTCCACGCCCTGACCTTCGCCATGCAGTCAATCAGCTTCATTTCTGCTTCCAGCAGGTCGGATTCCTCACACTGGTTTTCCAGCGCGTCGTAACGTGCCATCAGTTCGTTCAGACGTTCTTCCTCCGCCTCCGTCAGCACCGCTTCCGGCTCCGGCAGACAGCGGTATGTTCCGGCATCCTCACGGCACTCACCAACAGGCTCCATGCGCCCGGCGCACCATTCCCAGCCTTCGGCTTCCCGAAGGTGTTCAGCGACAGCCTGGAGTTTTTCCAGCAGGGCGGCATCGAGCGCCACGCAGTCCACATAACCACCCTCGTCGTCGCTGAACAAATCGGTGCGCAGTTCGTCAGGTGAGAAAGCATCAGCCCCCACGAAGCGGAATTTACTGTTCCCCGCCACCGCCACTTCACTTTCCGTAATCAGATTGCGGATAACCCGCACATCCGGTTTACCGCCCCATCCCGACTGACAGGCAGCTTCAAACACCTGCACCTGACGCGCGGTATCGTTCTCCAGTGCCAGCGCCTGACAGTGTTCTGTGGTGATGCGGTCTTCTGCCAGCGCATCGAGGATGACAGGCGCAAGGTCTGCCAGTTTCAGCATTCGCTGGACGTGGCGGGGCGAATAGCCCAGCAAATCACCGATTTGTGCAGGTGTTTTGCCTTCCTGCGCCATTGCACGGAATCCGGCAATCTGTTCGGCAGGATGCATATCCCGACGATGACCGTTCTCGGTCATCGATGCCACCGTCGCCAGTTCCTGCGGAATAACCTTCACGCGGACAGGCCAGTCCGCCGGAAGGATGCCACTCTCTGCCAGCATGTTGAGTGCTGCCAGTCTGCGACCACCTGCGGCGACACCGTAACGGTCACCAGGCAGGGCATGCACGACCAGATTCTGTAACAGGCCAACGCCCTTAATGGACTCCGCCAGTTCGCTGACAGACTCTGCGGAATACGGCACCGTGCGCACATTCAGCGGTGACTTAATCAGTGAGGCCAGCGGCACGCTCACTTCCTCCGTCTGCGCCAGCAGGGCAGACAGGACGGTTTCCTGTTCTTTTGACGATTTACGGCTGGATTTACGCACCGTTTTTACCTTAAACTCTGTAACTGACATGATTATTCCTCTTACGGTTTAGTTAATGTCTGCCGGACGTGTCCCCGTCCGGCACCTCTCTTACTTAAGAATCCCGAAATCCCGGATAACATGGTTCATCCAGTACCCGGCACCGTCCTCAAAATTCCAGGTACGCCAGACCATTGCACCGTTATTACGGACAACCAGTCGAAAATGTTCGCCGTGGTCATCCTCGATAAAGACGTTCCGGTACTGTGCGGCAACGGCTTCAGCCTGTTCGCGGGTAAAGGAGCCGTCAGGCAGCCCCTGAAGTATTCTGAAATATTCGCTCATCCCATCTCTCCGGTGATGCCCCGTACTGGACGGGGCGGTTGTCACTGTCAGTCGTTCAGAACGGGATATCATCTGAAAACCCGTAATCCTCACCCTCCGGCGGTTGCGGCTGCGACTCCGGCTGCGTGGCCTTACGTCCACGGCCTTTCGTTTTTGCGCCTCCTTTTTTCGTACCGGCCTCCGCCTGTGGTTCCGGCTGAGGCTGACCGCTGAACTGTTGCGCCTCTTCCGGCTGAGTCTGAGTACCTGCGGCACGTCCCAGCATCTGCATGGTGCCCGTGGTCTTAACAAGAATTTCGGTGACGTAACGGGTGATACCGTTATCCTCCCAGCTACGGGTGCGAAGCTGACCTTCGATGTAGACCTGCGCGCCCTTACGCAGATATTCACCAGCCACTTCCGCGAGCTTGCCGAACAACACCACGCGATGCCATTCCGTCTGCTCCCGCATCTCCCCCGTCTGTTTGTCACGCCAGGTTTCAGACGTGGCCACCTGCAGGTTTGCCACTGCGCCCCCGTTGGGGATGTAACGGACTTCCGGATCTTTTCCCAGACGGTAGGGTAGGGTACGTGTGGTCTTTCAAGATAAATGGCGAATATGTCCTGCTTATCTTGAGTTAGATCACCGTTACCCCCCCTCCGAACCGTACGTGCACCTTTCAGTGCATACGGCTCTCCATTGCTAGCTTATTGGGGATAAACTCATTTAGCAGAATCCCCGCTTGAGACAGGTGGTTGCAGGAGTATTCTTCCCTTTTCCTGTCTCAAATCGGGTAGTTTTCCGCTATGTAACTTGTCGTGGCAACTTGCGCACAAAATCATCGTTTTCCGGCGGCGTGCGATCATCATTAGTTGCCACAGGCTGGGTTTATATCCGGCCTTACGACCTTTCTTCAGGTCTTTTAGCTTTCTGACATGATGTACTTCGCAGCGCCCAGTCTTCGCACAATACTCGCAGATCCTTGCCCCTAATCGACGCATGATCTCTGTTGTGCGGGTTGTGATATGTGCGGTTCTCGGTTCCGTATCGACAATCGTTGTTCGGTTGCGATTGACATGTTTGAGTTTGAAAACCTCAATCTTTCGGGATCCATTTTTGGCCTGAACGGTAATAGCCAGATCTCCATTATTTTGCCGTAGCGATTTGGCGACTTTATTCACTGAACTACGTCGTTTATTCGCCAGGGTCTTAAAAAGGCTTATTTGCCATATGAAATATAATTTTGATAATTTATATTTCATGTCCAGCGCCAGACTGTAGTAGTTCGCCAATCCGCGCATTTCCGCGTTGAAAGTCAGAACAATTTCAGCTTCACTGAGATTTTGTAGACTTGAACGATGTACAGCCTTCACATTCTCATAACAGCCATATTTCTTTTGGTGACAAAATTTAGCGGCTATATTGTCAGGAACGAAGAGCTGCACAATTCCTGTGGTGGATCTCCGGAGAGCGTGCCGCCCTTGCATTTTCTGCTTCAGCAATTTCTTTGCATCTGCCTGTCTGATTTCATAGCCTAAAAAATTAACTCCTTCTGAGATATGGCGGATCCTGGTCTTTGCTTCATTAACTTCCAATCCCAGTGAAGTAGTAATAAAGTTTCTGACCTGTCTTGATATATGTTCAGCATCTTTCTTCGAGCCGATGACACCGATTACGAAGTCATCAGCATATCGAACATAGTACATACGCCTGAAGTTTGGATCGTTCATGACCTGAGATGGTATAGAACGTTTTTCTTCAAGCAGTCGTTCAATTTCTTTCTTTATGGCTTCTTTTTCTGATTCAGAATCAGTTGCCATACCGTCTACTTTCTTTCGTAGTTTATGAATCTTATGGGCCAGCCTGTTCATATCTGGATTCGCTCTTCGTTTTGTACCGCTTGTATATGCAGGAATTAAATTCTGTTCTACAAAACGGTCCAGTTTGTCGAGGTATATATTTGCCAGTAAGGGAGAAATTATCCCACCTTGTGGCGTACCAGAATATGAGCGATGGTATTTCCAATTGTCCACATATCCTGCCTTCAGCCACTGTTCGATTAATTTCAGGAAATTCTTATCCTTAATTTTCTCTGCCAGTGTATTCAGCAATAGTTTGTGGGGGATATTGTCAAAGAAACCTTTGATATCAACGTCCACGATCCATTTAACTCCGTTCCAGACTGGACGAATAGATCTGAGCGCAGTTTCACACGAACGTTTTGGTCTGAATCCATGAGAGTGTTCAGAGAATACTGGTTCATAAACCCTTTCCAGAATAATTCTTGCTACTTCTTGCGCCAGTTTATCGTCTCCACCTGGAATCCCCAGCGGTCTGGTTTTTCCGTCCTTTTTTGGGATCTGAACTCTGCGTACAGGTTTCGCTACGTATTCTCTACTCCGCAATGTTTTTGCCAGCTTCTCTGCTCTTTCGATAGAAAAGCCATCAATGGTATCTGTTGATACACCTTGAGTCAGTGCACCTGCATTGGCCCGTATATTCACGTAGGCTTGCAGCCACAGTCCGGGCTCACACGCAATTTTGTATAGATTACGTACTGGATACCCTTTTTTTGAAGCATCCTCAATTCCATCTAATCTTTTCTCAAGTTCATCAGGCAGCATTGGCTAACCCTCCTCTTAGAGATTGATGTATCTAACAACTGTCTCCCTTCCCCGCAGCACTGTGAGGCTTTCATCTTCCTTCCGGTTGATTTATACCTTTGCTGCTTCCGTATAATGCGGACTGCCGGAACCCATTACAGGCCGACCTTGAGTACTATGGAGACTCCGCTACCATGCTGGGTATAAATCCAGTTTAGGTAGTCCCGTAGTTTCACGGTGTGGAGATGCGATGTACTTAGGATGTCTTTCGATCGTTTAACTATTTCATCAATAGCTGGCCCGTTAGAGTGGTCACAATCAACGTCGGACGGATTTCTTGTGCTAGTACGGGAATAACGCTTCAATCGTTCTGCGTTATTGGTTTCCTGTTTCCCACATAGATCTCGACTTCAACAAACCCAGTTTATCCATATACATCTTGCATTGAATGGTGATACTTATAACGATTTCCATATTCACCACCCTTTTCTGTGGATGCTATGTTCACCTCTCCTTTTCAGGATCTCCGAGCCTGTTACCAAGCAAGGCTAACCACAGTATGCAATGGCTATACCACTAAGCCATGTTGCTTTTCAGGCAACACTCCATAAAACACCGCGCTTCAACGGCGCACACCGACAAGAATGACCTTGTTAATGCCACGAACTGCCATGATGTGCCTCCTTCTGTTGATGTTTTCAGCCCCCATCACCCGTTGAGTTTCGGGAGCCGCGGTTTTGACGTTTTGCGGGGACCTGCCGTTTGTTCCCTCCGGTATTAACCATCACCCGTTTGAGAACCTTCGCCGCAAGGGGCATCACTGCCACGGCCGGAAACGACTGTCCGGGGGCAGACCGCAAAAGTTTTTGCCTGCTTTTGGGCAAAAACTTTTGTGGGATGTGCATTTCACCCCTGGACTGGCGGAGACGGTTGTGGCTGTCTTTGCCCCCGGCGACAGGGACTCATACGGGTGTGTGGCACCGGACACAACAACGGGCAGGGACCCGCCGCAACGACGAAGAGCGCGTGCGCGAAACGGCGTTGCCCCTCACATCCCGGCGGCCTTTTGCCGGGATGCCGGGAGCGCAGGTCACGGCGCGACAGAGGCGGCGCGACCGGAACGGTCGCTGCAAGCCGGGGGTTCGCGTCAGGGATGGAAGCCCGCCAGGGCGGAGACAGCTTCGCTGGCTCCGTTCACGACAGCCCGCCCCGCCAGGGGGACGCCCGGAAAAGGCACAGGCAGGAGAACAACAAAACAGACAGTAATGAGAGCATCAGAAAAAAGAAGAACAGTAGCAGTAGCAGGAACAACAACATCATCAGTAACAGACAAATGACAGGTCTGAAAAGACAGAAGCCCCCATCAGAATGTCCGCGTAATGGAAGGGGCGGCGCGTCAGCGCGGCCCCTTTCAGCGCCACCGGCGCGCGGTTTTTTCCCGGCGCGGGCAGACGGGCATTAATCCTCCCGCCTGCCCTGTGTCATCAGGCTCGCAGACGAATAATCATCGTCGGAACACGGGTATAAGCAAACGTGCCGCACGGCAGCACCTCGCGGACATCAGAAAACGGTAACAGCTTCTCCTGCTGGCGCGGCCCGTTGAGACAGACGGCGACCAGCACGCCCCCCGGACGCAACAGGGAAAAGGCCCGCAGGATATGCCGGATATCCTGCCCGTGACTGAACGGCGGATTCATGATAATCCGGCTGTAATACTGCACCGGCTGCCATTCCATGAAGTCGCCACACTGTACCCTGACACCGTTAAAATTGTCCCGCAGATACCGGACCAGCCCGCTGTTAATCTCCACCGCATCACACATGGCCCCCGGCGCGGTATCCCGAATAGCCCGCAGTATGGCCCCGGTGCCGGCAGAGGGTTCCAGAATGTGATCTCGGTTGCTGATCTCCGCCAGCGTCACCAGGCGCTCACAGACCGGGGCAGGTGTCACAAAAAGCTGAGATTCAGCCCGGATTTCAGCAACCGGCGCGACGTTATCCAGCCTTGCGCGCATCAGCCGGATACGTTCTCTTAACTGACTGTGCATGTCATTATCTCCGTCATACCCCGGGGCTTTTCCCCGGGGATAAGCCTTATTTCTGCGGGATTTCCGTAATTTTCATGTCGGTGATATACACATTCACCAGGCGGAAATTATTGTCCATTGTGCGGCGGTAGCGGTATGCCCCGTGGTCTTCTGCTTCTGCCACACTGCGCACGGCCTTACAGTCCCGGGGCAGGGCGGCCCACTGTGCCTTTGTCATTTCCCGGAAACCTTCCCCCGGATAGTTGACTACCGGTGGACGCTTCGCGGTCTGTCTGGCGACGGCAGCCTCTTCTGCCGATGGCGCTCTGTAGTCCGTGATGCGTTCGGGCGTCACTTTCATCGTGCCGCTGTACCCGAGAAAACTGTAATTTGGCGTTGTGACTGAACTCACCGCCCCGTTGCTTTTGTTCACGCGAATGATGGTCAGCCACTCGCCCCGGCTGCAAATCTGCCCGCCCGGCTCAAAATCCTGTATCCGGGTAACCACACCACCGCTTTCGTCCAGCATGGCACGCTCATAGATCAGGCGGTTCTGATAGTGGTTAACCCAGCGTTGTTGACGCTGAATCTGCCGTTCATGACAGCGGATCGCAATTTCGCGGGCCTGCTCCGTGGTGATGATGTCATCATCCAGGGCCGACCATAACGATCGACTTCCTTCATACTGGCTTTTTTCTGCCGGACGCGGGTACTTATCCAGCGGGAAACAGGCGCTGATATGGTCATGACTGCTGATGAGTTTTGCCATATTCAGATCCAGCGATTCAGCCTGCCACATCGTCAGATATTTCTGCGACTGCGCGATGGTCTTTTCAGCCTTGCGCAAATCAGCTTCGATTTTTTTGATACGACGCCAGCGAACATCCGGACGTTCTTTATACTTCGCGTGAAGCCGTGCCGACCGCGCCCGCTCTTCCCAGTATTCCGCACGTTCAAAGAGCATCACGGCACGTTTCATGCCGTTTTCAATACGCTGCGCATCACGACGGGCGCGGCGTTCGCTGTGATGCCCCACAAGAATGGGCTGACCGGGCGGGATCATCGCGGCCAGTCTTTCCACTTCATCAAGTGCCTGTGCGGATTCACTGGCCCGCTTTCCGCTGTATCCGGTAAACCGCTCCGCCCGAGCTTCCTGACGTTCAGCGAGCGTGCTGTCTTCATCCTCAATCTCTCCGGCAAGTGAGAGGAGCACGTCTTCCCGGCCCGGTGTCCAGGCCGGCGCGACAAACAGCGCCTGTTTTGGTGCCCAGCGGAAACCGGCATCATGGACTTTTTTATACGTCTCCGGGTCAAGACGTGACGCGGCATACAGGCGCAGTTTGTTGTCATCCGGTGAGTAGGTCGCGCGGTACATCTGCACAGGGCTGGCGGCTTCCGGGGCGGTCATGGTGATTGCTGCTAATGTCATAAAATGTTCTCCTTCCGTCTGTTGCCGCCCCTCGCGGGCGGCTCACCTCATCAGTTAAAAGCGCGTTTCAGTTCGAGTGTGCGGAGCACCTGCCCGAAGGCCGTGTTTTTCATGGCGGGGATGTGTACACCACGCCCCCGGTGAAAACTCCGGGCAATGTGTCGCCCGAAGGCTTTCAGCACGGGGTCAATTTCCGGCGCGGGGATGTCTTCGCGTCTGAAACGGGGATGACGGCGGGGCTTTACAGCCGCTGCGGAAGGTGAAACAATATTGACTGTCATAAATGAACCTCCTTATGGCGTAGGTTAGATGAAGCCGCAGAGGCTGTTCGTGCAGTCTCTGCGGCGTGGATTAAGCAGGTCACTGACCTGCTTTTTTCATATCTGCATCTGACGTTCTCCGGTGTTTTCCTCCTTCTGTTCCTGCGTTTTCATTACCTGCCAGCCGGATGACTGACAGAACAAATAAATGCGTATTGCCGGAGCCTGAAATAAATCCTGATTGTTAAAGAACATCACCCGTTGAGTTTCGGGAGCCGCGGTTTTGACGTTTCGCGGGAACCTGCTGCTGTATTCCCTGAGGTATGAACTTCACCCGTTTGAGAACCTTCGCCGCAAGGGGCATCACTGCCACGGCCTGACGCACCTGTCCTGGGCAGAACGCAAAATTTTTTACCGGGTTTTGGGTAAAAAATTTTGTGGGCTGTTCATTTACCCTGGACAGTCAGTGCGGCAGGTTGTGGCTGTATCAGCCCCCGGCGACAGGGACTCAAACGGGTGTGTGGCACCCGGCAGGCAATGAGCAGGGACCCGCCGCAACGACGGAGAGCGCGTGCGCGAAACGGCGTTGCGCCTTACATCCCGGCGTTTTTTTGCCGGGATGCCGGGAGCGCAGGCCACGGCGCGACAAGGGTGGCGCGACCGTTCCGGTCGCTGCAAACCCGGGGTTTCGCGTCAGGGATGGAAGCCCGTCAGGGCGGAGACAGCTTCGCTGGCTCCGTTCACGACAGCCCGACCCGCCAGGGGGGCGCCCGGGAAAGCCATAAACAGGAGAAGAACGGAAAGAACAGGAAGAACAACAACAGTAACAGGCACAGTAACCACAGAAATATAACATCAGGAAAAAACATTTCTGACACATCACAAACGGGAAGGGTAACGGGCGACGCGTCAGCGTGGCCCGCTTCCCTTCCGGCAGGCGTCAGCCTGCCAGGGGTTTTCGCGCGGGCTGACAGGCGGCCTCCACCGCCTGCCCTGTATCACCTGTGTCTACTGCCCTGAAAGATATTCATTACCTGTTCTCCCCGTCCAGCGCCTGTAACACAACGTCCATTGCTTCGCGTTCCTCCCTGACGAACGCGTCACCGTCGCCCCCGTTCTCACTCCCGACGGCATACAGACGCTTCATTTCACTGCCTGCCAGCGCCATCACTTTTTCCAGCATCGCCGCCGGGACTGTCACCTGACGGCTGGCGCGCTTTTCTTCCATCAGTTCACGAACAACGTCGTGAACAACGCTGACATCCGCACCATGCTCAAAGGCATCGTCCAGCCGCTGCATGACGGTTTCCAGCTCATCGTCTGACAGGTTCCAGTCCTTGGCTATGTGACGCACATCCCCACGGGTCAGCACCACGGCAAACACACATTCACTCTCCGGCACGTCTGTATCCAGCACTTCGCGGATAATTTCTTTAACAGTACAGTACATTTTCTCGTCTCCTTTACAGGGGCGGCATTGCCGCCCCGTCCGTTAATCAGTCCAGCGCCGCGTAAATCGCGTTACATTCGGGGTGAAATTCGATGTGGCTCCACAACTGCGCATCGCGCATCCTGTACAGGTGAGTCAGTCCTGCATCACCGCTGTCGTGGTACAGCCACAACTGACGGTTAATCACAAGGGAAGTCACAATGATGCCTGCGGCATCGGCGCTGACCGTACGGTCAAACCAGTTTGCACCGTTCACCATGTGGAAACGGTCGCCATCCGGCATCATGTAACCGCCACCGTCCGGCAGGCGGATGAAGTGCCAGAATCCGCCTTCATATTCCGGCATCATTTTTTTCGCCAGCGCGTACACAGATGCCTCGGCATACAGAAAATCCAGGCCAAACAGGTAAGGCAGAAAGGAGAGACGGTCGCACTCTTCAACATTCAGAGTGACAGATTTCGCATACTGCATGATGTTTTCCTCCGTTGTTCACATATTCCGCGACACCGGGCGGTGCCGTGCCTCCATAAAAGCCGGGCGATAAGGCGGGGATGCAGGGGCGCAAGGGAAGCCGCAGCCTGACGCACACGGCTGACGGGAGTTGAAGGGGACGGACGCGTTTTCGCGGACGGCCGGCCGGAAAATCACGGCAGACGGGAAGGAGGGACCGGGTGACCGCCGCGTTCATTTTACCCTTGCATCCCCGCCAGCCCGGCTAAGATGGAGGCACGGCACAGCCCGCACACGGCGCTGAAGCCACATAACTGAAAACCCACAAGGCCATGCCCCGCATGGCCGGGTAAAGCGGAGCCGGCGGCGACGTCCTTTGTGCTCTTTCCGGGGACCGGCAGGAAAAAGGCGGGGATTATCCCCGCCATCGTCATCATTTCCGGATTTTTGCCAGGGCATCCGCCATGCTGCGGATTTCGGTCCGGGCTTCCCGGACCACCTCCCGCAGAACACCACGGTCAAACCAGCGGCGGGGCGGTTCGCCCGGTATACGCAGCACATCGCAGGCCAGCCCACTGGCCAGGATATGCTCCACACACTCACTGACCAGGTACATTTCCACTGCCGAAAAACGTGCGCCCCGGTTCAGGATGGCATCGAGCACCACGGGCAGGTTTTCGTCGTCTTCATCGAGCCAGCAGGGGTGATCGCTTTCCTTCACCACCAGGCGAAATCGGCGGGTCTGGCGGGTCAGCAACGTCTGCCCGGTTGTGGTCAGCGCCGCCCGGATACGCCGCGTATCTTCTGCCACCCGGTAACTGACAGTGCGTACTGCATCGCGCACCGCATCAAGAACTGCCCTGATTTCGTCTTCTGCCAGCCACTCACCGGCATACGGGAAAGACACCTGCGTTCCGTCTGCCGGAAGTACCGGCAGCGACTGCCACTGACTGCCGGACAGTACAAGTTCCGCCCCGGTTCCGGTCAGTTTGTGAATGGCGGAGGCCAGGAGCGGCGGCAGCACGCCATCGTGGCGGTTAACGAGTAACGTCGCCAGCCTGGGCGCATCCAGCCGCACGTAAATGCTGATCCAGCCCGGATAGTTCGGGTTTCGCTGGTCAACATCCGTCTCTTCCGGCCAGCCCTGCGCCAGCAGCAGGTTACGGGCGTGGCGATAAATCAGTGCATTCAGCGTTGTGTTTTCGTTCATGATTAATCGTTCTCCCTGTATCGCCGCCCGCAGGCGGCGATAACATCAGTCGTTTTCGTGTGTGTTGTTTTTCAGCAGGGTGCGGGCCTGATTAATCACCGCCTGACGGCGGGTAACGCATTCCGGGACGGCGAGGCCGTTATCACGGGCGGCCCATTCACGTTTCCACAGTGCCTGTTCAGCGGTCTGAATCAGGGACGCCAGCAGTTCAGCCGGGACGGTCACCTGGCGGTTTTCGCTCACGTTGCTGATAATCTCCATCGCCGCACCGGAAGAAATACCGGACTCAATCCGCTGGTCTTCCGGGATGTCCTCCAGGCGCGCCAGGACAGTCCTGATTTCATGATCGGTCAGAGAAATTTCCATACCGTCAGCCAGTGCCTGAATCTCTTCCGGGGACCAGACAACCAGCATCAGCGGCGTGTCTCCCGGATACTTTGCTGCCAGCGCCCGGCAGAGCGTTTCGCATGTTCCGTACATTCTCGTCTCCTTCTCAATCTTTAAAACACGCATCCAGTTCCAGAATTTCGGTATATACCTCCAGTAAGAGGCGGTTTGCGCGAAACAGCGTCTGACGCACCAGACGTTCCGGCAGGGTGTCGGCATTAAAGCTGTACCGCTGCTCCATCTCATTCATGGTTGTACGCAGGTCGCACATGGCATTGGCCACCTCCGCCACTTCGGCGCGCAGTTTTTCGTGTCCGGCATAGTTCATTTACGCAGCCTCCGGTTCAAACCAGTTATCATTCGCGGCCCCCTGCTGCATGGCCCGTTGCACGGCGGCCAGTCGTTGCTGTCCGGCACGGTGATACTGTTCAAGCAGCTCGATACCGATATACCGGCGTCCGGACTGAAGGGCGGCCACGCAGGTTGAGCCGCTGCCTGCAAACGGGTCCAGCACAATTGCGTTCGGGTGTGTGAAGCTCTCAATCAGCGGTTGCAGGCTGGTAACAGGCTTTTCCGTCGGGTGATGACGATTGCCTGAATATTTCCAGCCCAGCACATCCGGCAAGGGTTTCTGAGGCAGCGCCGGACGCCCTTTTGCCAGGATGTAGGCGCATTCGTGGCGATAGCCCACATATGCGGCCTTCGATGTGTAGGTTTTGGTAAACACCAGGTGGCCAACCACGCTGAATCCCGCATTTTTCCAGGCGGCCATAAAGCGATCGACGCGGTTCCAGCCATAGAAGCTCACCATCAGCGCATCTTTTTTCAGCACGCGGTACATTTCATTACAGGCCGGTTGCAGCCATTCATCGGTTTTATCGCCGGCGATGGTACGCCCCTGACGGTCACGGAAACCGACGAGATATGGCGGGTCGGTAAGGATGAAATCGACAGCATTGCCCGGAAACGTGGCCATAACACGCACGCAGTCACCCTGGATAAAACGGGACATACAAAACTCCTTCTCTTACAGAGGGCACCGGGAGGGCGCCCCTGTGGCGCCCGTTCCCCGCTGCCTGTGGGCTGTTCACCGCGTCCGGTAACGGGTCAGGCCGACCGTGGAATACCGCAGCCGTCGTCTTTTTGACGGCGAGGTTATGCCGCGAAAGCGGCTTGAAGGGCGTTCATCAGAAAAGGGCTCCCGGCTGGCGTACACTGTCACCGACGCCAGCCGGGAGCGGTAAAAGCGCCCGTCCCGTGCCCGCCGGACGCGGGACACTGACCACAGGCAGCGTTTATGCCGCGCCGCGTCAGCCGGCGCAGTAAAAAAAGGAGCACAGCGACATCCTTTGTCGGAAAAGAAACGGGCGGTTGCCCGTCCGTCTCCGTCATACTTCATCCACCGTAATGCGCCACCTTATCGACTATCCACTCCGGCGCGATGACTTCCGGCAGCTCATCATCATCTGTCGGGGAAGACCATTCCAGTTCCCCCCACAGCACATCAACAAGCTCTCCACGCTCATATCGCTGCCAGCCACAGAAATTGCAGCCCTGTTCGGCGTACCAGTGCTCCAGCGTGCAGCCGAAACGGCGGCTTAATTCTGCAACAACGGCATTCTCCGGCTGACACCACGGTGTATCAAAATCCACCTGAATGAAGTTTTCTCCCTGACTGCTGATATTCAGTCCATATCCCACAGGCCACTTCACGCCATACTGTTCCGTATACCAGTGATATGCAGAAGGAACATCGTTCAGTGCACCGCCATTGAAGCCGTTCACTTCAACATCCAGGCGGGTGGGCAGAACCATCCGCAGGTCAAACGGCATGGTTTTTTCCGGCAGCACGTTGTCACACAGACGATTCCACCACACCGATACATCCTCGTTACTCCAGAAGTCACACCAGTCACCTCTTTTGGCGGTGAAATGCACGGTAATGGTTTCCCTGACATCATCCGGTAATTCTTCCCAGCGACGCTGTCCAGTACCGCTCTGCAGCCAGAGTTCATGCAGCATCAGGCAGTTTTGTTCATCCAGTAGCACACCGTCCTGCAGGTGCGTCAGCCAGCGGGTGAACGCGATATTTTCCGGCGATACGACGCCACGTCCGGCAGCCGTCAGTCCGGGGCACGGTTCAAACCGGATATCTTCAGTAGTCTGCAGAAGTCCGGCACTTCCGGCCAGAAACAGCTGAATACCTTCATTTGTGGCGCGGCGATAAAACGGTGTGACTGCACCGCTGGCCAGTCGTTTAATCTCAGCGATCTGTGCCGGTTCACCAGAAAAATGCATACGATTTGAGCACCAGTTTGGCATGGGAATTCTCCTCTCACTTCTGCTTCAGCAGAGAGCACCGGGAGGGCGCCCCTGTGGCGCCCGTTCCCCGCTGCCTGTGGGCTGTTCACCGCGTCCGGTAACGGGTCAGGCCGACCGTGGAATATCGCAGCCGTCGTCTTTTTGACGGCGAGGTTATGCCGCGAAAGCGGCTTGAAGGGCGTTCATCAGAAAAGGGCGACGGGCTGGCGTACACTGTCACCGACGCCAGCCGGGAGCGGTAAAAGCGCCCGTCCCGTGCCCGGCCGGACGCGGGACACTGACCACAGGCAGCGTTCCTGCCGCGCCGCGTCAGCCGGCGCAGTAAAAAGAGGAGCACAGCGACATCTTTTGTCACTCGCCAAATAAAACCCAAAAACAACCCAAAACACACCACAACAAACCCAAAAACAATGCAAATAATCATTGATTGATAGTTAAAATGGGGTAAACTTGACAAACAAACCCATTTAAAACCCAAAGCAACCCCAAAAGCACACCAAAAAAAAACACCATAAGGAGTTTTATAAATGTTGGTATTCATTGATGACGGTTCAACAAACATCAAACTACAGTGGCAGGAAAACGACGGAACAATTAAACAGCACATTAGCCCGAACAGCTTCAAACGCGAGTGGGCAGTCTCTTTTGGTGATAAAAAGGTCTTTAACTACACACTGAACGGCGAACAGTATTCATTTGATCCAATCAGCCCGGATGCTGTAGTCACAACCAATATCGCATGGCAATACAGCGACGTTAATGTCGTTGCGGTGCACCACGCCTTACTGACCAGTGGTCTGCCGGTAAGCGAAGTGGATATTGTTTGCACACTTCCTCTGACAGAGTATTACGACAGGAATAACCAACCCAATACGGAAAATATTGAGCGTAAGAAAGCAAACTTCCGGAAAAAAATTACATTAAATGGTGGGGATACATTCACAATAAAAGATGTAAAAGTCATGCCTGAATCTATACCGGCAGGTTATGAAGTTCTACAAGAACTGGATGAGTTAGATTCTTTATTAATTATAGATCTCGGGGGCACCACATTAGATATTTCTCAGGTAATGGGGAAATTATCGGGGATCAGTAAAATATACGGAGACTCATCTCTTGGTGTATCTCTGGTCACATCTGCAGTAAAAGATGCCCTTTCTCTTGCGAGAACAAAAGGAAGTAGCTATCTTGCTGACGATATAATTATTCACAGAAAAGATAATAACTATCTGAAGCAACGAATTAATGATGAGAACAAAATATCAATAGTCACCGAAGCAATGAATGAAGCACTTCGTAAACTCGAGCAACGTGTATTAAATACGCTCAATGAATTTTCTGGTTATACTCATGTTATGGTTATAGGTGGTGCGCAGAATTAATATGCGATGCAGTAAAAACACACACACAGATTCGTGATGAACGTTTTTTCAAAACCAATAACTCTCAATATGATTTAGTTAACGGTATGTATCTCATAGGTAATTAATGATGGACAAGCGCAGAACCATTGCCTTCAAGCTAAATCCAGATGTAAATCAAACAGATAAAATTGTTTGTGATACACTGGACAGTATCCCGCAAGGGGAACGCAGCCGCCTTAACCGGGCCGCACTGACGGCAGGTCTGGCCTTATACAGACAAGATCCCAGGGCCCCTTTCCTTTTATGTGAACTGCTGACGAAAGAAACCACATTTTCAGATATCGTGAATATATTGAGATCGCTATTTCCAAAAGAGATGGCCGATTTTAATTCTTCAACTATCTCTCAATCCTCTTCACAACAAGAGCAAAAAAGTGATGAAGAGACCAAAAAAAATGCGATGAAGCTCATAAAATAATCTAATAGCACCACCAGATAAATCACGATCTATTCATTTTCGTAAAACACGCCTCTTTCTGGAGGCGTGTTTTACCCGTTACATCCCGGATTTACATCACATTGCTGCCTGATAAATTGCAACAATCTCCTCATGTGTCGCCTGTATCGGATTCGTCAGCCCACAGGCGTCTTTCAGTGCATTTCGGGCCAGCTCCGGAATATCCTCATCTTTAACATTCAGCTCGCGCAACCCAGCCGGAATATTAACTTTCTTCGCCAGTTCACGGATGGCATTAATACAGGCTTCGGCCCCTTCCACGTCATTTTTTCCCGTCACATTCACACCCATTGCTGCTGCACAGTCACGCAGACGCGCAGCAGCAACTTTACTATTGAACATCTGAACGTGCGGTAACAGAACAGCATTACATACACCATGAGGCAAGTTGTAGAAACCACCCAGTTGATGCGCCATCGCATGAACATACCCCAGAGATGCATTGTTGAATGCCATACCGGCAAGGAACTGGGCATAAGCCATTGCTTCACGTGCTCTGGCGTTACTGCCATCTTCTACGGCTAACGGCAGGTTTTCCACAATCATGGTCATCGCCTTCAGCGCACAGGCGTCAGTAACTGGTGTGGCGGCAACAGAAACATATGCTTCAATGGCGTGAGTCAGGGCATCCATACCTGTAGCTGCTGTCAGTGGCTTCGGCATACCAGTCATCAGTGAGGGGTCATTGACAGAAAGCAGCGGGGTTACATGTTTATCCACTATCGCCATTTTGATGTGGCGTACTTCGTCAGTGATGATACAGAAACGGGTCATTTCTGACGCCGTCCCCGCTGTGGTATTGATGGCAATCATCGGTAACTGTGGTCTGGCAGAGCGGTCACCCCCCTCATAATCACGTATATCACCGCCGTTAGCAGCAACCAGTGCAATACCTTTCGCGCAGTCATGCGGAGAACCACCACCCAGGGAAATAACGCTATCGCAGTTATGTTCTTTCAGTAATTTCAGACCTGCGGCAACATTTTCTGTGGTCGGGTTTGGCCGGGTACCATCATAAATAACGCTGAAAATATTGTGTTCTTCCAGAGCCTTTTGTACATCCCCGACCATACCCGACTTCGTTAACCCGGTGTCAGTAACAATCAGGCTCCGTCGGAAACCATACTCCACCATCATTCCGGTTGCAGCCGACAGCGCTCCCACTCCCAGCATATTTACAGAAGGGATAAAAAATGTTGATACACTCATGAGTTCCTCCGGATTTCTGTATACATATTTCCAGTCAGAATAAACCGTAATATCTATTTTACGGATATGACACACATTTACAGTGACAAAGGACAAAATGTCTATTCTGTAAGTGCAGTTTACAGCCGGAACATGTATAAGAACTGATAAATATGATATATAAAAAACCACCAGGTAAATAAAATGTGAACGTAGCAAACAGACTAGTCATGGATTGTTTTCATATCAGAAATAATCCGACTAATATCAGACAACACATCCCTGTAAACACATATGAATATATGTCCGCGCAGAGTAATAAATATGTTTCAAACATATAGCGATTTAATTTCCCAACTGAAAGGCAAACATCAATACTTTGACAGATTATATAGTCAGTATTGTTCGCTTGAACGCCAGATAGCCAGATTTGAAACTGATTTTAGGAGAGGACACTCCATGAAGGTCGTGATATTAAAACTTGAAAGACTGGACGTGAAACAGGAGTTACAAATGCTTCTCGAAGAAGAAGCAAAACGCTTCAGGCCGGGACTGAAATAATGTTTTATTAGCAGGAAAAGCGTTCTGCTCTTATTGCCAGAGAATATCATGCGTATTCCATCTCACAAAGAACCTGGTGAAGGACATGTAATACAGGCACTGCGTCGGGCGTGCCGATCCCCCCCGTATATACCTCTCACCGCCAGGATATTGACACGACTGGCCTCATCATTCACTTCATAAAGTACATGCTGTCCGAGTAGGCAGCCTGACGGCTGCGGCTTGTCATGGTCTGGAATTACCGTTATAAAAAAAGATAATGTCATTGTCTTTCAGGTAGTTATATGGCCCGTTCAGCTAAACCCCGTAAACGCAAACCCGCACCACAAAGAAGCAAACTTCCCCGCTATGTTGTGAAACTTCATCCGGATGATTTTTTTGACGAAGAAGACGCTGAAGTTCTGCGCTTTGATAATTTTGACGATGCCGTTGAGTGCTGCGCTGACCTGGGTATTCCGTTCTTTCTGGATGCAGGAAACAAAAAGCTGGTCTTCTGGTTTGTTCGTGTCGATGACGAAGGGTATCCGGAAATAGCCCGCTGTACGGAGCGGGAGTTTGCAACCATTCTTGCCGGTATCAGTGCCGGTGGTATGTACTGCCCGGAATGCGGCACAGTTCACTGGCCGGATGGCGTTACCCCACCCGTCTGATGCTTCCCCGTTTTGCCGATATTTTTCAGCAGGGTAACCGCTGGCTTAACTGGCTGGAGAAACAGCCGGAAGGTTCAGTGCGTCCGGTGGTGATTGAGTCAGTGACAAAAATCATGGCATGCGGGACCACGCTGATGGGGTACACGCAATGGTGCTGTTCGTCACCGGACTGTTGCCACACAAAGAAGGTCTGCTTCCGGTGTAAAAGCCGCTCCTGTCCGCACTGCGGAGTGAAGGCCGGCGCACAGTGGATACAGTATCTGCTGAGTCTGGTCCCCGACTGCCCGTGGCAACATATTGTGTTCACACTTCCCTGCCAGTACTGGTCCCTGGTGTTCCACAACCGGTGGTTACTGGCAGAGATGAGCCGTATCGCAGCGGATGTGATACTGGAAATCTGCCGCCAGGCAGATGTGGAGCCGGGGATATTCACGGTAATCCACACCTGGGGGCGTGACCAGCAGTGGCATCCGCACATCCATTTATCGACAACTGCCGGTGGTGTGACATCAGGTCACACCTGGAAAAACCTTCATTTTTACGCCCGTAAGGTGATGAGTATGTGGCGTTACCGGATAACGCGGTTACTGTCACGAAAATACCCTGACCTGGTGATACCGGATGAGCTGGCCGCGGAAGGAAACAGCAAATGGGACTGGAATCGCTTCCTGGACACACATTACCGCCGGGGCTGGAATGTCAACGTCTCCAGGGTAATGGATAACGCCACCCACGTGGCGGTGTACTTTGGCTCTTACCTAAAAAAGCCGCTGGTTCCGATGAGTCGTCTGGAGCATTATGCAGGTCAGGATGAAATTGGCCTGCGTTACAACAGTCACCGGACAAAACGGGAAGAATACCTGGTGATGAGTGGCGATGAATTCATGGAAAGGTTCTCCTGGCATGTGGCGGATAAGGGATTCCGGATGGTGAGGTACTACGGGTTCCTGAGTCCAGTGAAGCGCCGGTTACTGGAAGAGGTTGTGTATGCCATAACGGAGACGGTGCGAAAAACGGTGAAACAAATCAGGTGGAGAGGGATGTATCAGCGGTTACTGTCAACGCCACGATTTTTAACCGTTATTTGCCATTTTCATGCCCGCTAAGATACTTTCGTTACTGATGCTGTCCGCTTTCCACCATTTCATCATCACTGATTGGCGTTGTGTTTTTGGTCAGCACTCCTGCTTTACGTTTCTCTTTTAACCGGTAACTCTCTCCTTTGATATTCAGCGTAGTTGAGTGATGTAGCAGCCGGTCCAGGATCGCTGTTGCCAGCACGTGATCTCCGAACATTTCTCCCCAGTCTGCGAACCCTTTGTTTGACGTCAGTATGATGCT
>NZ_PTSR01000042.1:0-24303 GCF_002965345.1 Escherichia sp. MOD1-EC5950 | reverse complement strand
GGGTCGTTAGCTCAGTTGGTAGAGCAGTTGACTTTTAATCAATTGGTCGCAGGTTCGAATCCTGCACGACCCACCAATTTTAATAATTGGCACCGAGTAAAAATCTTTCAGGTAACACCCGTATGGGTCGTTAGCTCAGTTGGTAGAGCAGTTGACTTTTAATCAATTGGTCGCAGGTTCGAATCCTGCACGACCCACCATCCTGAATGATTAAAGCAGTATAATCCCGTAAGGGGTCGTTAGCTCAGTTGGTAGAGCAGTTGACTTTTAATCAATTGGTCGCAGGTTCGAATCCTGCACGACCCACCAATGTGAAAAGGCACCCTAAAGGTGCCTTTTTGCTATCTTAACATCCCTCGATTTTAATTCGTAAGTTCCCACGCTTGATGAGTGAATAACCTTATGTAGGTCGGATAAGCGCAAAGCGTTGCATCCAATATCACGTACGTAATTCTTGTGACTTTTCCCTGCCATTCGGTTATCTTGTTTAGCATATAAAACAAATGAAATCGGTAATAGCGATATCACGCTTCATATCGGTTTAAATGTTAAGTCTGCAAAACGAGATAGCAAGATGAGCGTGATGTTTGATCCTGAAGCAGCGATTTATCCTTTCCCAGCAAAGCCGACGCCGTTAAGCATTGATGAAAAAGCGTATTACCGCGAGAAAATAAAACACCTGCTGAAAGAACATAATGCGGTTATGGTCGCCCACTACTACACCGACCCTGAAATCCAACAACTGGCGGAGGAAACCGGCGGCTGCATTTCCGATTCGCTGGAAATGGCGCGCTTTGGTGCAAAGCATCCTGCTTCTACGCTGTTAGTTGCTGGGGTGAGATTTATGGGAGAAACCGCCAAAATCCTCAGCCCGGAAAAAACAATTCTGATGCCCACACTTAAGGCCGAATGTTCACTGGATCTCGGGTGCCCCATTGAAGAATTTAACGCATTTTGTGATGCCCATCCCGATCGTACTGTCGTCGTCTACGCTAACACGTCTGCTGCGGTAAAAGCGCGTGCAGATTGGGTGGTGACTTCAAGCATTGCCGTCGAACTTATTGATCATCTGGATAGTTTGGGGGAAAAAATCATCTGGGCACCAGACAAACATTTGGGGCGTTACGTGCAAAAACAGACGGGCGCAGACATCTTATGCTGGCAAGGTGCCTGCATCGTTCATGATGAGTTTAAGACTCAGGCGTTAACCCGCTTACAAAAACAATACCCTGACGCTGCCATACTGGTACATCCGGAGTCACCCCAGGCCATTGTCGATATGGCCGATGCGGTCGGTTCCACAAGTCAGTTGATCAATGCTGCGAAAACATTGCCGCATCAACGGCTTATTGTGGCGACGGATCGGGGGATCTTCTACAAAATGCAGCAAGCGGTGCCTGACAAGGAGCTACTGGAAGCGCCAACCGCTGGCGAGGGTGCAACCTGCCGTAGCTGTGCGCATTGCCCGTGGATGGCCATGAATGGCCTCCAGGCCATCGCAGAGGCATTAGAACAGGGAGGAAGCAAACACGAGGTTCATGTTGATGAAAAGCTGCGAGAGAGGGCGCTGGTGCCGCTCAACCGTATGCTGGATTTTGCGGCTACACTACGTGGATAGCTGACAATAAGGCATCATGCTACGCATTGGAGGAAAGATGGATTTTTTTAGCACACAGAACATTCTGGTTCATATACCGATCGGTACTGGCGGTTACGATCTCTCATGGATCGAAGCGGTAGGGACGATCGCTGGGTTACTGTGTATTGGCCTTGCCAGCCTGGAGAAGATCAGCAACTACTTTTTTGGTCTGATCAACGTTACCTTGTTTGGCATTATTTTCTTTCAGATTCAATTGTATGCCAGCTTACTGCTGCAGGTATTTTTCTTTGCCGCTAACATTTATGGCTGGTATGCCTGGTCGCGACAAACCAGTCAGCATGAAGCCGAGTTGAAAATTCGCTGGCTGCCACTGCCGAAGGCATTAACCTGGTTGGCTGTTTGCGTCGTTGCCATTGGTCTGATGACGGTATTTATCAACCCGGTATTTGCGTTCCTGACCCGCGTGGCGGTAATGATTATGCAAGCGTTGGGTCTACAAGTGGCTATGCCAGAATTGCAACCAGACGCCTTCCCATTCTGGGATTCCTGCATGATGGTACTCTCCATCGTGGCAATGATCCTGATGACACGTAAATACGTCGAAAACTGGTTACTGTGGGTCATTATTAACGTGATCAGCGTGGTGATTTTCGCCTTGCAGGGGGTTTATGCCATGTCGCTGGAGTATCTGATCCTGACCTTTATTGCCCTGAACGGCAGCCGGATGTGGATAAACAGCGCACGCGAAAGAGGTTCACGCGCGCTGTCTCATTAATGGTGATGATGTGAATGGCCGGAAACCCCTTGATTAAGGTGGCAATCCGGCCCATGACAAGGCTGATATTCCATCTGAATCGTGGCGTGCTCAATCTGATAGTTGTCCATCAGATAGTGTTGGATCTTGTCCAACAATGCGTCGTGATCGTGTGGCGGGATCACCTGCACATGCAGCGTCATTACTGGCTTCTCGCCCACCATCCACACGTGTACATGATGCACATTGCGCACTTCCGGGATTTCCCGGCACATGCGGCGCTTCAGTTCAGCGATATCCAGCGAAACCGGCGCACCTTCAAGTAATTCATTCACGCTGTCTTTCAATAATCGCCAGGCACTGCGCAGAACCAGAAGTGAAACGAGAATGGAAAGAATAGGGTCAGCAGGCGTCCAGCCGGTCCAGATAATAATCAACGCCGCGATGATAGCGCCGACAGAACCCAGCAGATCCCCCAGGACATGCAACGCTGCCGCGCGTACATTGAGATTTTTCTCTTCACTGCCACGATGCAGCAACCAGAAAGAAAGCACATTCGCCAGCAATCCAGCCACGGCAATAGTCATCATCATACCGCCTTCAACCGGACGTGGCGTGCGGAAGCGTTCTATCGCCTCCCAGACAATCAAAATAGTAATCACCACCAGGGCGATGGCATTTACAAACGCCGCGAGGGTGGTCAATCGAAGCCAGCCGAAAGTATGGCGAATGGTGGGGGGACGACGGGAAAATTGAACGGCAAGTAGGGCGAAAAGCAGGGCGGCAGTATCGGTCAGCATATGACCCGCATCGGCCAGCAATGCCAGAGAACCGGAAAGAAAGCCGCCAATAACTTCAACCAGCATAAAACCGGCGGTAACGCCGAAAGCATATAACAAGCGACGAGCATTATTATCTTCTGGCAGATGTGCGGAAGTGTGTGAGTGCGCCATGACGAGTCATCCCTTAATTAATCTCACTTAACTTTATGACATCATACTGCTTTTAGAAGGGAAAAATTAAAAGGGAGAGACTCCGCTCTCCCTGTATTGGCTTTATTGCAGGATTACTGTGTTGTACAGTCGGTTTTGGTATCGACATCATTGTTGATGCCATCACCGGTTTGGACTTTTTTATTGATGTCCGGACAGCGACCATCTTTGCACATCGTATTTTTGTGCTCTTCATCTTTGGTCATGCCATCATTGTCCATTGATGAACCGTTCGGGTGCAGCATGGTGCCGCCCGAGTTGCTATTAACCCCGCTATTATCGACGTTATTTGGCGCGACATTTTCACGGGCATCTGGGGCAACCTGGCCCGCATCAGCCGCAGCGTTTGCCTGGCCGTTATTAGTTTGCGCGCCGCTATCGGCAGCCAGTGCAGCTCCGCTGGCAAGACTAAGAGTGGCAGTCAGAAATAGAGTGGCCAGTTTTGTCATTTTCATACGATGCTCCTGTTATGGTCGTTATGTCGGATAACCTCTTCCAACAGTGCATTTGCAGGTGATTGTCAGGCAATGGTTTAAGATTTCAGCCAGAAGAATAAATCCAGCAGAGAATCTTGAAAAAATTAATAAACAAAGAAGTTACAGTTAGAAATTGTAGGTGAGATCTCGTTTTTCGCGACAATCTGGCGTTTTTCTTGCTAATTCCAGGATTATTCCGTTCATAGTGTAAAACCCCGTTTACACATTCTGACGGAAGATATAGATTGGAACTATTGCATTCACTAAATTAAGTATGGCAACACTGGAACAGACATGAATTATCAGAACGACGATTTACGCATCAAAGAAATTAAAGAGTTACTTCCGCCTGTCGCATTGCTGGAAAAATTCCCCGCTACCGAAAATGCCGCGAATACGGTTGCCCATGCCCGTAAAGCGATCCACAAGATCCTGAAAGGTAATGATGATCGCCTGTTAGTGGTGATTGGCCCTTGTTCAATTCATGATCCTGTAGCCGCTAAAGAGTATGCAACCCGCTTGCTGGCGCTGCGTGAAGAGCTGAAAGACGAGCTGGAAATCGTCATGCGTGTCTATTTTGAAAAGCCGCGTACGACAGTGGGTTGGAAAGGGTTGATCAACGATCCGCATATGGATAACAGCTTCCAGATCAACGACGGTTTGCGCATTGCTCGTAAATTGCTGCTCGACATTAACGATAGTGGCCTGCCAGCAGCAGGTGAGTTTCTCGATATGATCACCCCGCAGTATCTGGCCGACCTGATGAGTTGGGGCGCAATTGGCGCACGTACAACCGAATCGCAGGTTCACCGTGAACTGGCGTCTGGTCTTTCTTGCCCGGTAGGATTCAAAAATGGCACCGATGGCACGATTAAAGTGGCTATTGATGCCATTAATGCTGCTGGTGCGCCACACTGCTTCCTGTCAGTGACCAAATGGGGTCATTCGGCAATTGTGAATACCAGCGGTAACGGCGATTGCCATATCATTCTGCGCGGCGGTAAAGAGCCTAACTACAGTGCGAAACACGTTGCTGAAGTGAAAGAAGGGCTGAAAAAAGCGGGTTTACCGGCGCAGGTGATGATTGATTTCAGCCATGCAAATTCGTCCAAACAATTCAAAAAGCAGATGGAAGTTTGCGCTGACGTTTGCCAGCAGATTGCCGGTGGTGAAAATGCCATTATTGGCGTGATGGTGGAAAGTCACCTGGTTGAAGGGAACCAGAGTCTGGAAAGCGGTGAGCCGCTGGCCTATGGCAAGAGCATCACCGATGCCTGCATTGGCTGGGAAGATACCGACTCTCTGTTACGTCAACTGGCGAACGCCGTAAAAGCACGTCGCGGATAAGGTTTATAGTCCCGACCTGCGAATCGCCATGACTGTACGTTTGTAGGCCTGATAAGACGCGTAGCGTCGCATCAGGCAATGTGCTCCGTTGTCAGTTACGTACGCCTTGTGCAAAAACAAAAAAAGCCGACTCACTTGCAGTCGGCTTTCTCATTTTTTCAACGGATTACGCTTACTTTGCTTTACCCTGGTTCGCAACGGCCGCTGCTTTCGCCGCGATCTCGTCAGCATTACCCAGGTAATAACGTTTCAGAGGTTTGAAGTTTTCGTCAAACTCATACACCAGCGGTACGCCAGTCGGGATATTCAGCTCAAGGATCTCTTCTTCACTCATGTTATCGAGATATTTCACCAGCGCACGCAGGGAGTTACCATGTGCCGCGATGATCACGCGCTCACCGCTCTTCATGCGTGGCAGAATGGTTTCATTCCAGTAAGGGATCACGCGGTCAATGGTCAGCGCCAGGCTTTCCGTCAGCGGCAGCTCTTTTTCGCTCAGTTTAGCGTAACGCGGATCGTGGCCCGGATAACGCTCATCATCTTTAGTCAGTTCCGGCGGAGTTACCGCAAAACCACGACGCCACTGTTTCACCTGCTCGTCGCCATATTTTTCAGCGGTTTCCGCTTTGTTCAGACCCTGCAACGCACCGTAGTGACGTTCGTTCAATTTCCAGGATTTCTCAACGGGCAGCCATGCCTGATCCAGTTCGTCCAGCACATTCCACAGAGTATGGATAGCGCGCTTCAGCACAGAGGTGTAAGCAAAGTCAAAGCTGTAACCTTCCTCTTTCAGCAGCTTGCCTGCTGCTTTTGCTTCGCTTACGCCTTTCTCAGACAGATCCACGTCGTACCAACCGGTGAAACGGTTTTCTTTATTCCACTGGCTTTCGCCATGACGAACCAGAACCAGCTTAGTTACAGCCATATACTTACTCCTCAAATCATTATTTAATGATAATAATTCTCATTATATTGCCGTGGGATAACAACAGCAATGCTTACGCATAACCATAGCGAAAATAGTGTCGCAGTGTAAGGTTGTTGTGAATATTGAGTTGCAAATATGTCTTCATTTGCTGGCAAGATGAACGATACGATGAGAAAGCCCTCATATTGAGGGCTTGAAGTCACTGTGCAATAAACTGATATTCCGTCAGGTTGGAATACTCTTCGCCTGGGCGTAAGAAACAGTCCGGCTGTGGCCATTCAGGATGGTTCGGGCTGTCCGGCAAAAACTCGCTTTCCAGCGCCAGACCTTGCCAGTCGGCGTAAGGTTCTGTTCCCCGTGAGGGTGTGCCACCAAGGAAGTTGCCGGAGTAAAATTGCAAAGCCGGAGCGGTGGTGTAGACCTTAAGCTGCAATTTCTCATCTGCTGACCAGACATGCGCTGCCACTTTCTTGCCATCGCCTTTGGCCTGCAACAAGAACGCGTGATCGTAACCTTTCACTTTGCGCTGATCTTCGTCGGCAAGAAACTCACTGGCGATGATTTTGGCGCTGCGGAAATCAAAAGACGTACCGGCAACAGATTTCAGTCCGTCGTGCGGAATACCGCTTTCATCTACCGGCAGATATTCGTCAGCCAGAATCTGCAGCTTGTGATTACGCACGTCAGACTGTTCACCGTCGAGGTTGAAATAGACGTGGTTAGTCATATTCACCGGGCAAGGTTTATCAACCGTGGCGCGATAGGTGATAGAGATACGGTTATCATCGGTCAGACGATACTGCACCGTCGCGCCGAGATTACCCGGAAAGCCCTGATCGCCATCTTCTGAAGTCAGGGCAAACAGCACCTGACGATCGTTCTGATTTACAATCTGCCAGCGACGTTTATCGAATCCTTCCGGGCCGCCGTGTAGCTGGTTGACACCCTGACTTGGCAACAGCGTGACAGTTTCGTCGTCAAAGGTATAACGGCTATTGGCGATACGGTTGGCATAGCGACCAATAGAGGCCCCCAGAAATGCGGCCTGATCCTGATAGCATTCCGGGCTGGCACAGCCGAGCAGCGCCTCGCGGACGCTGCCATCGGAAAGCGGAATACGGGCGGAAAGTAAAGTTGCACCCCAGTCCATCAGCGTGACTACCATCCCTGCGTTGTTACGCAAAGTTAACAGTCGGTACGGCTGACCATCGGGTGCCAGTGCGGGAGTTTCATTCAGCACTGTCCTGCTCCTTGTGATGGTTTACACACGTAAAAAGTCTCTTTAATGCCTGTTTTTGCTTCATATTGTTCAGCAACAGCGTGCTGTACTGCAGGCACCAGTTCTTCCGGGATCAGCGCAACAATACAGCCGCCAAACCCACCACCGGTCATGCGCACGCCCCCTTTGTCGCCAATCACTGCTTTTACGATTTCTACCAGGGTGTCAATTTGCGGTACGGTGATTTCGAAGTCATCGCGCATAGAGGCATGAGACTCCGCCATCAACTCACCCATACGTTTCAGGTCACCTTGCTCCAGCGCGCTGGCAGCTTCAACGGTACGGGCGTTTTCGGTCAGAACGTGACGCACGCGTTTTGCGACGATCGGATCCAGTTCATGCGCTACGGCGTTGAACTCTTCAATGGTGACATCGCGCAGGGCTGGCTGTTGGAAGAAACGCGCACCGGTTTCACACTGTTCACGGCGGGTGTTGTATTCGCTGCCGACCAGAGTGCGTTTGAAGTTACTGTTGATAATCACCACCGCCACACCTTTCGGCATGGAAACAGCTTTAGTCCCCAGTGAGCGGCAGTCGAGCAATAATGCATGATCTTTCTTGCCCAGAGCGGAAATCAACTGATCCATGATCCCGCAGTTACAGCCCACAAACTGGTTTTCAGCTTCCTGACCGTTAAGCGCGATTTGTGCGCCGTCCAGCGGCAGATGGTAAAGCTGTTGCAATACAGTACCGACTGCGACTTCCAGCGAAGCGGAAGAACTTAACCCGGCACCCTGCGGCACGTTGCCGCTGATCACCATGTCCACGCCACCAAAGCTGTTATTGCGCAGTTGCAGATGTTTCACCACGCCACGGACATAGTTGGCCCATTGGTAGCTGTCATGCGCGACAATGGGCGCATCAAGGGAAAACTCGTCAATCTGATTTTCATAATCGGCAGCCATAACGCGTACTTTGCGATCATCACGCGGCGCACAGCTAATTACCGTTTGATAATCAATCGCGCAGGGCAGAACAAAACCATCGTTGTAGTCGGTGTGTTCGCCAATTAGATTCACGCGGCCAGGCGCCTGAATGGTATGAGTGGCAGGGTAGCCAAATGCGTTGGCAAACAGAGATTGTGTTTTTTCTTTCAGACTCATTTCTTACACTCCGGATTCGCGAAAATGGATATCGCTGACTGCACGCAAACGCTCTGCTGCCTGTTCTGCTGTCAGGTCTCGCTGGGTTTCTGCCAGCATTTCATAACCGACCATAAATTTACGCACGGTGGCAGAGCGTAACAGAGGTGGATAAAAGTGCGCGTGCAACTGCCAGTGTTGGTTCTCTTCGCCATTAAACGGCGCACCGTGCCAGCCCATCGAGTAAGGGAAGGAGCACTGGAAAAGATTGTCATAACGACTGGTCAGCTTTTTCAACGCCAGTGCCAGATCGCTGCGCTGGGCGTCGGTCAAATCGGTGATCCGCAGAACATGGGCTTTGGGCAGCAGCAACGTTTCGAACGGCCAGGCAGCCCAGTAAGGCACCACGGCTAACCAGTGTTCGGTTTCAACAACGGTACGGCTACCATCAGCCAGTTCACGCTGGACATAATCCACCAGCATGGGGGATTTCTGTTGGGCGAAATATTCTTTTTGCAGGCGGTCTTCGCGCTCAGCTTCGTTAGGCAGGAAGCTATTTGCCCAAATCTGTCCGTGCGGATGCGGGTTCGAGCAGCCCATTGCCGCCCCTTTGTTTTCAAACACCTGCACCCACGGGTACGTTTTTCCCAGCTCTGCGGTTTGTTCCTGCCAGGTTTTGACGATTTCCGTCAACGCGGCAACGCTTAACTCTGGCAGCGTTTTACTGTGATCCGGTGAAAAGCAGATCACCCGGCTGGTGCCACGTGCGCTCTGGCAACGCATCAGCGGATCGTTGCTTTCTGGTGCATCTGGCGTGTCAGACATCAATGCCGCAAAGTCATTGGTGAAAACGTAAGTCCCGGTGTAATCGGGGTTTTTATCGCCTGTAACCCGCACATTACCTGCGCAGAGGAAGCAATCAGGATCGTGCGCAGGCAACACCTGTTTAGCTGGCGTTTCCTGCGCCCCCTGCCAGGGGCGCTTTGCGCGATGCGGTGAAACCAGAATCCATTGCCCGGTGAGCGGGTTATAGCGGCGATGTGGATGATCAACGGGATTAAATTGCGTCATGGTCGTTCCTTAATCGGGATATCCCTGTGGATGGCGTGACTGCCAGTGCCAGGTGTCCTGCGCCATTTCATCGAGTGTGCGCGTTACGCGCCAGTTCAGTTCGCGGTCGGCTTTGCTGGCATCCGCCCAGTAGGCCGGGAGGTCGCCCGCACGACGCGGTGCAAAATGATAGTTAACCGGCTTGCCGCAGGCTTTACTGAAGGCATTAACCACGTCCAGCACGCTGCTGCCTACGCCTGCACCGAGGTTGTAGATGTGTACGCCTGGCTTGTTCGCCAGTTTTTCCATCGCCACGACGTGACCGTCCGCCAGATCCATTACGTGGATGTAATCGCGAACACCAGTGCCATCTTCGGTCGGATAATCGTTACCAAAAATAGCCAGAGAGTCGCGACGGCCTACAGCAACCTGGGCGATATATGGCATCAGGTTATTCGGAATACCTTGCGGATCTTCGCCCATATCGCCCGACGGATGCGCACCAACCGGGTTGAAGTAGCGCAGCAGAGCAATGCTCCAGTCCGGCTGGGCTTTTTGCAGGTCGGTAAGGATCTGTTCCACCATCAGCTTGCTTTTGCCGTAAGGGCTTTGCGGTGTGCCGGTCGGGAAGCTCTCAACGTAAGGAATTTTGGGTTGATCGCCATAGACGGTGGCGGAGGAGCTGAAGATAAAGTTTTTGACGTTCGCGGCGCGCATGGCGCTAATCAGACGCAGGGTGCCATTGACGTTGTTATCGTAATATTCCAGCGGTTTTTGTACCGACTCGCCAACGGCTTTCAGCCCGGCGAAGTGGATCACGGTATCGATAGCGTGATCGTGCAGGATCTCGGTCATCAACGCTTCGTTGCGAATATCGCCTTCAACAAATGTCGGATGTTTGCCGCCTAAACGCTCGATAACAGGCAGTACACTGCGCTTACTGTTACAGAGGTTATCAAGAATGATGACATCATGACCGTTTTGCAGTAATTGCACACAGGTATGACTTCCAATGTAACCGCTACCACCGGTAACCAGAACTCTCATAATTCGCTCCATCAGGCTTATGGTATGAAATAACCATAGCATAACAAAGATGCGAAAAGTGTGACATGGAATAAATTAGTGGAATCGTTTACACAAGAATTTAGCCATCTTTTATGTGCGATTAAGCGATTATAAAACAGAGAGTTGGTGAATGATTGCGTCTTTTATCTGAAAAAAGAGGTGTTTTCATGCCTGGATGTGTCTAACCGTAGGCCGGATTAGGTGTTTACGCCGCATCCGGCACAGTCAGCATTACAGACTTAGCTTATTTTTGTCAGCGCATAGCGATAGAGGTCGCCATCCGGCATGAACTCCAGCCGATGGGTAATACAGGCTGGTGCATCTTCAGCGTGGTGCGAAACAAACAACAACTGCGTTTCACCTTCGCTAATCAGTATATCCACAAAACGGCGGATAAGCTGGCGATTCAGCGGGTCAAGCCCTTGTAAAGGTTCATCGAGAATAAGCAATGTAGGATGCTTCACCAACGCCCGCACGATTAACGCCAGACGCTGCTGTCCCCAGGAAAGACTATGGAAGGGCGCGTCAGCGGTGCGTTTATCAATGCCGAGAATATCCAGCCACTGTTGCACCAGTTTTTTCTGGCGATCTGAAACGGCCTGATAAATGCCAATGGAATCAAAATAACCAGAAAGGATCACGTTGCGCACGGTAGTACTGACGCGGTAATCCAGATGCAAACTACTGCTGACGTAACCGATATGCTTTTTGATATCCCAGATGGTTTCACCGCTGCCGCGACGCCGTCCGAAAAGCGTCAAATCGTTGCTGTAACCTTGCGGATGATCGCCAGTAATCAGGCTTAATAACGTCGATTTTCCCGCGCCATTTGGCCCGACAATTTGCCAGTGTTCGCCAGGATTCACCTGCCAGCTAAGGTTGTTAAGAATAGGGCGATCGTTATAAGAAACCACGCCGTTATTTAGTACAATTCGTGGTTCGCTGGCGGGTAAGGTGTGACGTGCTGAAGGCTCATCCGGCTCTGGTAGATGCACGCCATCAAGCCGCTCACTGTGTGCCAGTTGGGCGACGAGAGCCTGCCGGAGCAGTTCCTCTTTAGCGCCAGTTTCCGTTAATGTGCAATCCGCCAGCACACCGGCAAACTGGACAAATTCCGGGATCTCATCGAAGCGATTGAGTACCAATACCAGAGTAATCCCTGACTGATGTAACGAAGCGAGTAGTTCTGCCAGTTGCTGACGTGAGGCAACATCAAGACCATCGAACGGTTCATCTAAAATCAGCAAGTCAGGCTCCGACATCAGCGCCTGACACAAAAGGGTTTTGCGCGTTTCGCCAGTAGAAAGATATTTAAAACGTCGGTCGAGGAGAGCGGTAATGCTGAACTGTTGCGCCAGTTGAGCGCAACGCTGAGTATCCTTAACTTCATCCTGAATGATCTCTGCCGTGGTGCGCCCGGTGTCATCTTCGCCAGGGCTGAGCATATCGGTGTTATTACGCAGCCATTCATCGCTGACGAGCTTTTGCAATTGCTCGAAGGAGAGACGAGTGATGTGGGAAAACTGGCTTTGCCGTTCGCCTTTCAATAGCGGAAGTTCACCTGCCAGCGCGCGAGCCAGCGCCGACTTCCCGCTACCGTTAGAACCGACAAACGCCCAACTATCACCCGCGTTTAAATTTAGCTGATGCAATTGCAGCGTTTTTGTGTCGCTAAGACGAAACGTGCCTTGCAAAATTTGCAACGATGACATTTTGTATCCCATTTTGTGCAGCGATTACTGACAGGGATACGTGTTTCATAACAAATTGTCAACACGCTTAACACAGCGTGGCGATAATCACACTGTCGGCGTTAAAGTAAGCCGTGACATTTTGCCCTTGCTTAAGAGATGCGGCTTCATTTACCGGCACCGTGGCGCACAGGGTTTGCCCGTCTGGTAACGCCATTAATACTTCGCACTGTTCCGCGCCGCGCTCAATATGACTAATAATACCCGGTAATTGGTTGTCGGCACCCTGGGCCACCGTGTCATCCTGGGTAATGTTCACCCACGGCGCTTTCAGCAGAATCAACACTTCTTTGCCTTCATCCAGCCCCAGACGCGCGCCACTTTGCGCGGTAATTGCGACTTTTAACCGTGTTTTGCCGTCGGCCAGTAAGACATCAACATGCTGTTGAACGTCATCATGATCGCGTGCGGTGATGGTGCCGAACCATTGGTTACGGGCGCTGGTTTGCAGTGAGAAACGTGAGATAGCTGCCAGCAGGCTGTTCAGCGGCAGGGCGTCATCGTCACTTAACACATCAAAGGCTTTTTGCTGGATCTGGGCGAGAAGATCGTAAAGCTGAATCAGCCGCTGACCATAGCGGGTCAGTACCGCACCGCCGCCGCCTTTTCCACCCGTTGCACGCTCAACCAGCGTATGCTCACTTAACTGATTCATCTCGTTAATGGCATCCCAGGCGCTTTTATAGCTGATACCGGCATCTTTTGCCCCCTGGCTGATGGAACCGGAAAGCGCGATGTGCTTTAGTAGCGAAATGCGGCGTGGGTCGGCAAAGAGCTTTTGTTGAAGCTTAAGAGTGAGAAGGATTTCGGCCTGCATAACAATGTCCTGGCAAAAGTCTTATTGTGACGGAAAATGAGCGCCACGCAAAGCTGACCGCACAAAAGGGGAGTGCTTTTCTGTGCTTAGCGGTTAGAATAATGACAGGACTATATCTGGAGTTGACCATGTTAGAGTTATTAAAAAGTCTGGTATTCGCCGTAATCATGGTACCTGTCGTGATGGCCATCATCCTGGGTCTGATTTACGGTCTTGGTGAAGTATTCAACATCTTTTCTGGTGTTGGTAAAAAAGACCAGCCCGGACAAAATCATTGATTCCATGAATGCCCGCTCAGTCGGGCATTTTCTTTTTCCTCAACTTCCTGCTTTTCCTGCCGATATTTTTTCTAACTACCTCTCAAAGGTTAACAATAACTGCTGGGAAAATTCTGAACTTGCCGTTATATTGACGCCTACATAACGTTAAATAAAGGGGTTACAAATGGCTCGTAAATGGTTAAACCTGTTTGCCGGGGCGGCGCTCTCTTTCACCGTTGCTGGCAACGCGTTGGCGGATGAAGGGAAAATCACGGTTTTTGCTGCAGCATCACTGACCAACGCGATGCAGGATATCGCCACACAGTATAAAAAAGAGAAGGGCGTGGATGTCGTTTCTTCTTTTGCCTCTTCTTCTACCTTAGCTCGTCAGATTGAAGCTGGCGCACCAGCGGATCTGTTTATTTCTGCCGATCAGAAATGGATGGATTATTCAATTGATAAAAAAGGGATTGATACCGCCACGCGTCAGACATTGCTCGGCAATAGCCTGGTCGTTGTAGCACCGAAAACCAGCGAGCAGAAAGAGTTCACCATCGATAGCAAAACTAACTGGACCACTTTACTGAATGGCGGTCGCCTGGCTGTTGGTGATCCGGAACATGTTCCGGCTGGCATTTATGCGAAAGAAGCTCTGCAAAAACTGGGCGCATGGGATACCCTCTCCCCGAAACTGGCTCCGGCAGAAGATGTTCGCGGGGCACTGGCGCTGGTTGAACGCAATGAAGCGCCGCTGGGCATTGTTTACGGTTCTGACGCGGTTGCCAGCAAAGGGGTAAAAGTGGTTGCTACCTTCCCGGAAGATTCGCATAAAAAAGTGGAATATCCGGTTGCTGTCGTGGAAGGGCATAACAATGCGACAGTGAAAGCATTTTACGATTATCTGAAGGGACCGCAGGCAGCGGAAATCTTTAAACGTTACGGATTTACAACTAAGTAATGATACTGACCGATCCAGAATGGCAGGCAGTTTTATTAAGCCTGAAAGTTTCTTCCCTGGCTGTGCTGTTTAGCCTGCCGTTTGGGATCTTTTTTGCCTGGTTACTGGTGCGCTGCACGTTTCCGGGCAAAGCTCTGCTCGACAGTGTACTGCATCTACCTCTGGTGTTACCGCCAGTGGTCGTCGGTTACTTGCTGTTAGTTTCGATGGGGCGGCGCGGATTTATCGGTGAACGTCTGTATGACTGGTTTGGCATTACCTTCGCGTTTAGCTGGCGTGGCGCAGTCCTCGCTGCCGCAGTCATGTCTTTTCCACTGATGGTGCGGGCGATTCGTCTGGCGCTGGAAGGGGTTGATGTCAAACTGGAACAGGCCGCAAGAACGCTGGGGGCCGGGCGTTGGCGCGTTTTCTTTACTATTACCTTACCGCTGACGTTGCCGGGAATTATCGTCGGTACGGTACTGGCTTTCGCACGTTCGCTCGGTGAATTTGGCGCCACCATCACCTTTGTTTCGAACATTCCTGGCGAAACGCGGACCATTCCTTCTGCCATGTATACCCTGATCCAGACTCCTGGCGGCGAAAGCGGCGCGGCAAGACTTTGTATTATCTCTATTGCGCTGGCGATGATCTCCCTGCTGATCTCGGAATGGCTGGCCAGAATCAGTCGTGAACGGGCGGGGCGTTAATCATGCTGGAATTGAATTTTTCCCAGACTTTGGGCAACCATTGCCTGACCATTAATGAAAAGCTGCCAGCTAATGGCATCACCGCTATCTTTGGTGTTTCCGGTGCGGGAAAAACCTCGCTAATTAACGCTATCAGTGGGCTGACTCGTCCGCAAAAAGGGCGAATTGTCCTCAATGGTCGGGTATTAAATGATGCCGAAAAAGGTATCTGCCTGACGCCGGAAAAGCGTCGCGTTGGCTATGTTTTTCAGGATGCGCGGCTGTTTCCGCATTACAAAGTGCGTGGCAATCTGCGCTATGGCATGGCGAAAAGCATGGTCGATCAGTTCGACAAACTGGTGGCGCTTTTAGGTATTGAACCCTTGCTTGACCGCTTACCGGGCAGTCTTTCCGGGGGCGAAAAACAGCGCGTGGCGATTGGTCGGGCCTTGCTGACGGCTCCGGAATTACTGTTACTGGATGAACCGCTGGCGTCGCTGGATATTCCGCGTAAACGCGAACTGTTGCCTTATTTGCAACGTTTGACGCGGGAAATCAACATTCCAATGCTCTATGTCAGCCATTCACTGGATGAGATCCTCCATCTGGCAGACCGGGTTATGGTGCTGGAAAACGGTCAGGTGAAAGCCTTTGGTGCACTGGAAGACGTCTGGGGCAGTAGCGTGATGAATCCGTGGCTGCCGAAAGAGCAACAAAGCAGCATTCTGAAAGTGACGGTACTGGAGCATCACCCGCATTATGCGATGACCGCGCTGGCGCTGGGCGATCAGCATTTGTGGGTTAATAAGCTGGACGAACCGCTGCAAGCCGCGCTACGTATTCGCATTCAGGCATCCGATGTCTCTCTGGTTTTACAACCACCGCAGCAAACCAGCATCCGCAACGTGTTGCGCGCAAAAGTGGTCAACAGTTATGACGATAATGGTCAGGTGGAAGTCGAACTGGAAGTCGGCGGTAAAACGCTGTGGGCGCGTATTAGCCCGTGGGCCAGGGACGAACTGGCAATCAGACCGGGTCTGTGGCTGTACGCGCAAATTAAAAGTGTGTCGATAACTGCCTGATTAAATCAGGTGGCTATAAATGAACTGGGCAATGCTGTCAGTGGTATTGTCACCAATCACAATGTTGGCGCGAGCTTTTACCGCGTCATCAGCATTGCCCATTGCCACACCTGTGCCAGCAGCTTCCAGCATACTGATATCATTAAAGTTATCGCCAAATGCAATCACGTTTTCCATTGACCAGCCTTGTGCTTCAATCCATTTCGTCAGGCGTTTGCCTTTACTATTACCGCCGCGCGCAATATCAACCTGATCGTGCCAGGACCATTCACACTCCAACCCCAACTCGTGTTCAACATGTTTACCAAAATGCTGCAATTGCGGCAGATCATCGTGCGTCAGAGCGAATTTCCACACCGCATTAACTTCTTGTGCCGTCTCGGCCAGTGAGGCGACCTGGGTAAAAGTCGGACGTTGTTCCGGTGGCAGTGTCTGTGCCCAGTTAGAGGTACGAATAACATGCCCGGTCGGGTGCTCATAAACCATCGCATCATCCACATACATCAGACCGTGAATGTGGTGTTCATTCAACATCTCAATGAGTTGCAAGGCCTTGTTGACGGGCATTGGGTCAGCTTCCAACACAGTTTTTGCATGATAATCATACAAATAGGTGCCATTACAGCAAATAGCAGGTGTATCCAGCGCCAGTGCCTGATAAAAAGGGTGGATAGCGACGTGATGGCGACCCGTGACGATAATCAATTGATAGCCAGCCTCGCGAGCGCGGGCAAGTGCTTCTATTGATGAAGGAAGTAGGGTCTTTTTCGGGGTCAATAAGGTGCCGTCTAAGTCGAGAGCAATCACGCGTGTGGTCATGGCGTTTTCCAGATTAAGGTTAAGAATTTTCGTCTAAGTGAATGGTACACCGATACCACTATTGGACAAAATTCTGCGCTTTAATTCAGCATTCACCGCCAAAAGCGACTAATTTTAGCTGTTACAGTCAGTTGCTAAATGCAAAGGAGCATTCATGAAGCAAACCGTTTATATCGCCAGCCCTGAGAGTCAGCAAATTCACGTCTGGAACCTGAATCATGAAGGCGCACTGACGCTGACACAGGTTGTTGATGTCCCGGGGCAGGTGCAGCCGATGGTGGTCAGCCCGGATAAGCGTTATCTCTATGTTGGCGTTCGTCCGGAGTTTCGCGTACTGGCGTATCGCATTGCACCAGACGATGGCGCACTGACATTCGCCGCAGAGTCGGCGTTGCCGGGTAGCCCGACCCATATTTCCACCGATCATCAGGGACAATTTGTTTTTGTCGGCTCTTACAACGCAGGCAATGTAAGCGTAACGCGTCTGGAAGATGGCCTGCCAGTGGGCGTGGTCGATGTGGTTGAGGGACTGGACGGCTGCCATTCCGCCAATATTTCGCCGGATAACCGCACGCTGTGGGTTCCGGCATTAAAGCAGGATCGTATTTGCCTGTTTACGGTCAGCGATGACGGTCATCTGGTGGCGCAGGATCCGGCAGAAGTGACTACCGTCGAAGGTGCCGGTCCACGTCATATGGTGTTCCATCCAAACGAACAATATGCTTATTGTGTCAATGAATTAAACAGCTCAGTTGATGTCTGGGAACTGAAAGATCCGCACGGCAATATCGAATGTGTACAGACCCTGGATATGATGCCGGAAAACTTTTCCGACACCCGTTGGGCGGCTGATATTCATATCACTCCGGATGGTCGACATTTATATGCTTGTGACCGTACCGCCAGCCTGATTACCGTCTTCAGCGTCTCGGAAGATGGCAGTGTGTTAAGTAAAGAGGGCTTCCAGCCAACTGAAACCCAGCCGCGCGGCTTTAACGTCGATCACAGCGGCAAGTACCTGATTGCTGCCGGACAAAAATCTCACCACATCTCAGTGTACGAAATTGTCGGTGAGCAGGGGCTGCTGCATGAAAAAGGTCGCTATGCGGTCGGACAGGGGCCAATGTGGGTAGTGGTGAACGCACACTAACCGTTGACTTACCCGGCGCTGAATCTATTGCGCCGGGTGTATTAACTCATCTCCTGTAACGCATGTCTCTGGCGTTCGACGATATTGGTCCACAAATTGTCTTTATCGTCAGTCCACAAATTAATCAGTAAGGCAAAAAAGCGTTCTGCCGCTGGAGAAAGTACGGCATCTTTGCGGCGAATAATCCCCAATGTCCGACGAATAACCGGTTCCACCAGCGGAATACCGATGATAGAAGAATAGGGCGCATGGGGCATTGCCAGACCAGGAAGCGCCGAAATCCCCAACCCCGCCTCAACCAGTCCTAATGACGTCGAAAGATGACGCACTTCGTAAAACCAGTCCAGCTTCCAGGGCTTGTCGGCCAGTTTTTGCTCAATCAGCAGTCGGTTGCCGCTGGAGGAGCGTACACCAATCATTTTGTAACCCGCCAGTTCCTGCCATTCCACTAGCTGCTTTTTGGCTAATGGATGGTCACGCCGACAGGCCAGCACGAACGGCTCGTTGACCAGTGGGGTAAAATCAATGGATGAATTTGTGATGTTGTTCATGTTTATGCCAAAGTCAGACTCGTTACATAGCACCGACTCCATGCAATTATTCGTGCCTTGTTCCAGAATCCGCACTTTAATATTGGGATATAGCTCATTAAATTTGCCGATCGCCAGCGGTAAAAAATAGAACACCGCGGTTGGAATACACGCTAATGTCACCATTCCTCGATGATGGGCATTCATGCCACGAATATTAAAAAGAGTTTCATCAAATTTATTTATTAATCCCCGAGCCTCTGGTAGCAGCATTTTTCCCGCTTTTGTTAAAGTAACCTTGCGAGTTGTACGCTCAAAGAGCTGGATATGTAAATCCTCTTCCATCTTTTTTATTCTGCGTGTTAATGCAGGTTGCGTAATATTAAGTAATTTAGCGGCGTTGTTAAATGAACTGGACTCTGCCAGCGTGACAAACGCCTTCATACTTGATAATTCATGCTTCATTACTACTCCGAAAAATGGAACCTGTGCTTTTTAGTAATTTACAGTTAAACAGTTTAACTGCAATTTAATTACTTAAATTAATGAAAAAATGTTATTAATCGTTGAGCTAAAGTCATTAGAGATGCTTTGCCCTTAATGTGACCATATCGCAATAAGTTATGTTTTTAAATTGAGGGCATTATTATGAAAAAAATACCCTGCGTGATGATGCGAGGTGGAACCTCGAGGGGGGCGTTCCTGTTAGCGGAACATTTACCCGAAGATCAAACGCAGCGCGATAAAATATTGATGGCAATTATGGGTTCCGGGAATGATCTGGAAATTGACGGTATCGGCGGCGGTAATCCGCTGACCAGTAAAGTCGCCATTATTAGCCGTTCCAGCGATTCGCGTGCTGATGTCGATTATTTGTTTGCACAGGTAATCGTCCATGAGCAGCGTGTCGATACTACGCCTAACTGCGGCAATATGTTGTCTGGCGTTGGGGCATTCGCGATTGAAAATGGTTTGATCACTGCAACGTCACCGGTTACTCGCGTGCGTATCCGCAACGTCAATACTGACACACTCATCGAAGCTGATGTGCAAACGCCAAATGGTGTCGTCGAGTACGAAGGTAGCGCCAGAATTGACGGCGTGCCAGGAACTGCCGCACCGGTCGCGCTCACTTTCCTGAATGCCGCAGGGACGAAAACTGGAAAAGTTTTCCCGACGGATAAACCGATTGATTATTTTGACGATGTTCCGGTGACCTGTATCGATATGGCCATGCCGGTGGTCATTATTCCTGCTGAATATCTTGGAAAAACAGGCTATGAATTGCCTGTGGAATTAGATGCTGATAAAGCATTATTAGCCCGTGTTGAATCTATCCGTCTGCAAGCCGGTAAAGCGATGGGGTTAGGAGATGTCAGTAATATGGTAATTCCTAAACCCGTGCTTATTTCCCCAGCGCAGAAAGGCGGTGCGATTAATGTACGTTATTTTATGCCGCATTCTTGTCATCGCGCGCTGGCGATAACCGGAGCTATTGCCATATCCAGTAGCTGTGCGCTGGAAGGCACGGTCACCCGGCAAATTGTTCCTTCAGTGGGTTACGGCAATATCAATATTGAACACCCCAGTGGTGCGCTTGACGTTCATTTAAGTAATGAAGGTCAGGATGCCACAACGTTACGTGCATCTGTTATTCGGACGACCAGAAAAATATTTTCCGGTGAAGTTTATCTTCCCTGAAAAATTTCTTTGTCGTGATAAGGACAATCAATAAAGGAATTCTGTATTAATAATACAGAAAGTGCAGGATATTAAATGAATAAAAAATCATTATGGAAGCTAATTCTGATATTAGCGATCCCGTGTATTATTGGCTTTATGCCAGCCCCGGCAGGATTAAGTGAACTGGCGTGGGTGCTTTTTGGTATTTATCTGGCAGCAATTGTAGGGCTGGTCATCAAGCCTTTCCCGGAACCTGTCGTGCTGTTAATTGCGGTTGCTGCCTCGATGGTGGTGGTGGGTAACTTATCTGGTGGAGAGTTCAAAACCACCGCCGTACTAAGTGGATACTCTTCCGGTACAACCTGGCTGGTATTCTCTGCGTTCACCTTAAGCGCCGCGTTTGTTACCACCGGCTTAGGTAAACGTATCGCTTATCTGCTGATTGGTAAAATTGGTAGCACTACCCTGGGACTGGGTTACGTTACCGTATTCCTCGATCTGGTACTGGCTCCGGCAACACCGTCTAACACCGCGCGTGCTGGCGGTATCGTATTGCCGATTATCAACAGCGTGGCGGTGGCTCTGGGTTCTGAACCGGAAAAAAGCCCGCGTCGTGTTGGGCATTACCTGATGATGTCCATTTACATGGTCACCAAAACCACCAGCTATATGTTCTTTACCGCAATGGCGGGGAACATCCTGGCGCTGAAAATGATCAACGACATTCTGCACCTGCAAATTAGCTGGGGTGGGTGGGCGCTGGCTGCCGGTTTGCCTGGCATCATTATGCTGCTGGTCACTCCACTGGTGATTTACACCATGTATCCACCAGAAATCAAAAAAGTGGATAACAAAACCATCGCCAAAGCGGGTCTTTCTGAACTGGGGCCGATGAAAATTCGCGAAAAAATGCTGCTCGGTGTATTTGTGCTGGCGCTGCTGGGGTGGATTTTCAGTAAGACTCTTGGGGTTGATGAATCTACCGTGGCTATTGTTGTTATGGCGACCATGCTGCTGCTGGGTATTGTGACCTGGGAAGACGTGGTTAAAAATAAAGGCGGCTGGAATACCTTAATCTGGTATGGCGGTATTATCGGCTTAAGCTCACTATTATCGAAAGTAAAATTCTTTGAATGGTTAGCCGAAGTCTTTAAAAATAATCTGGCATTTGATGGTCACGGTAACGTTGCCTTCTTCGTGATTATTTTCCTTAGCATCATTGTGCGTTATTTCTTCGCTTCCGGTAGTGCCTATATCGTAGCTATGTTACCGGTATTTGCCATGCTGGCGAATGTCTCCGGTGCACCGTTAATGTTAACCGCGTTGGCTCTGCTGTTCTCCAACTCCTACGGCGGCATGGTCACTCACTATGGCGGCGCGGCAGGTCCGGTCATCTTCGGCGTGGGTTACAACGATATTAAATCCTGGTGGTTGGTCGGTGCGGTACTGACGATATTAACTTTCCTGGTACATATCACCCTCGGTGTATGGTGGTGGAATATGCTGATCGGCTGGAACATGCTGTAAATATTCTCAAATATCCCTTCATTATCTTTCTGCGCACTTTACGGTGCGCAGATATCTGGAGTCTCTGATGATCAAGTTGTCTGAAAAAGGCGTGTTTCTCGCCAGTAATAACGAAATAATTGCCGAAGAATATTTCACTGGCGAAATAAAAAAAGAAGAAGCCAAAAAAGGCACGATTTCCTGGTCTATTCTCTCTTCCCATAATACGTCAGGAAATATGGACAAACTTAAAATTAAGTTTGATTCATTGGCCTCACACGATATTACCTTTGTCGGGATTATTCAGACCGCCAAAGCCTCCGGGATGGAGCGTTTTCCGCTGCCGTATGTGCTGACCAATTGCCATAACTCATTGTGTGCAGTGGGTGGCACTATTAATGGCGATGACCATATTTTTGGTTTATCGGCAGCTCAGCGTTATGGCGGTATTTTTGTGCCTCCGCACATTGCGGTAATCCATCAATATATGCGTGAGATGATGGCAGGCGGCGGAAAAATGATCCTCGGGTCAGACAGCCATACCCGCTACGGTGCGTTAGGTACGATGGCGGTTGGTGAAGGCGGCGGCGAGCTGGTTAAGCAACTGCTGAACGACACCTGGGATATCGACTATCCGGGCGTAGTAGCGGTACATCTGACCGGCAAACCAGCCCCCTATGTCGGGCCGCAGGATGTGGCGCTGGCGATTATCGGCGCGGTGTTCAAAAACGGTTATGTCAAAAACAAAGTGATGGAGTTCGTGGGGCCGGGTGTTGCGGCTCTCTCTACCGATTTCCGTAACAGCGTTGACGTGATGACCACTGAAACCACCTGTTTAAGCTCCGTCTGGCAAACTGATGACGAAGTGCATAACTGGCTGGCGCTGCACGGTCGCGGTGAGGATTACAGCCAGCTTAATCCACAGCCAATGGCTTATTACGACGGCTGTATTAGCGTTGATTTAAGCGCCATCAAGCCAATGATTGCGCTGCCATTCCATCCGAGCAACGTCTATGAAATTGACACGCTGAACCAGAATCTGACTGACATTCTGCGTGAGATTGAAATTGAGTCCGAACGCGTAGCGCATGGTAAAGCCAAACTCTCGCTGCTGGATAAAGTGGAAAATGGTCGCCTGAAAGTGCAGCAGGGGATTATTGCGGGTTGCTCTGGCGGTAACTATGAAAACGTCATCGCCGCAGCAAATGCGCTGCGCGGTCAATCTTGTGGCAACGACACTTTCTCGCTGGCGGTTTACCCGTCATCACAGCCGGTGTTTATGGATTTAGCCAAAAAAGGCGTAGTGGCGGATTTGATTGGCGCAGGCGCAATCATCAGAACCGCATTCTGCGGTCCATGTTTTGGCGCGGGTGATACGCCAATCAACAACGGTTTGAGTATTCGCCACACCACGCGTAACTTCCCGAACCGTGAAGGCTCTAAGCCAGCCAATGGCCAAATGTCAGCGGTGGCGTTGATGGACGCTCGTTCTATCGCCGCAACTGCCGCAAACGGTGGGTACTTAACTTCTGCCAGCGAACTCGACTGCTGGGGCAACGTGCCGGAGTACGCCTTCGATGTAACTCCGTATAAAAACCGTGTTTATCAGGGCTTTGTGAAAGGGGCGACTCAGCAACCGCTGATCTACGGGCCGAACATCAAAGACTGGCCAGAATTAGGTGCGCTAACTGACAATATCGTCCTTAAAGTGTGTTCGAAGATCCTCGACGAAGTGACCACTACCGACGAATTGATTCCTTCCGGTGAAACCTCTTCGTATCGTTCAAATCCGATTGGTCTGGCGGAGTTTACTTTGTCACGCCGCGATCCGGGTTATGTCGGCAGAAGTAAAGCCACTGCCGAGCTGGAAAATAAACGTCTGGCGGGGAACATCAGCGAGCTGGCAGAGGTGTTTGCGCGTATTAAGCAGATTGCTGGTCAGGAAAATATTGATCCGCTGCAAACTGAAATTGGCAGCATGGTCTATGCGGTCAAACCAGGCGATGGTTCTGCGCGTGAACAGGCGGCAAGCTGCCAGCGTGTAATTGGCGGTCTGGCGAATATTGCTGAGGAATATGCGACTAAACGTTACCGTTCTAACGTCATCAACTGGGGGATGTTACCGCTGCAAATGGTGGAAGTGCCGAGCTTTGACGTGGGGGATTACATTTATATTCCAGGCATTAAATCGGCGCTGGATAATCCCGGTACGACGTTCAAAGGTTACGTGATCCATGAAGATGTGCCGGTAACAGAAATTACACTCTATATGGAAAGTCTGACTGCCGAAGAGCGCGAAATTATCAAGGCGGGGAGTTTGATTAACTTCAATAAAAACCGTCAGATGTAAAAAGCGTCATGTGAATGTAGGCCGCATCCGGCACTTATTGTCGGATGCGATGCTTGCGCATCTTATCCGACCTACGAATCGCATTGAACCGTAGGCCGGATAAGGCGTTTACGCCGCATCCGGCACTTATTGTCGGATGCGATGCTGGTGCAT
>NZ_PTSR01000041.1:0-24936 GCF_002965345.1 Escherichia sp. MOD1-EC5950 | reverse complement strand
GGCATCGCTTGTCGGATGCGGCGCGAGCGCCTTATCCGACCTACATCGGAGTCACCCGTAGGCCTGATAAGACGCGTTAAGCGTCGCATCAGGCATCGCTTGTCGGATGCGGCGCGAGCGCCTTATCCGACCTGCATCGGAGTCACCCGTAGGCCTGATAAGACGCGTCAGCGTCGCATCAGGCATCGCTTGTCGGATGCGGCGCGAGCGCCTTATCCGACCTACATCGGAGTCACCCGTAGGCCTGATAAGACGCGTTAAGCGTCGCATCAGGCATCGCTTGTCGGATGCGGCGCGAGCGCCTTATCCGACCTGCATCGGAGTCACCCGTAGGCCTGATAAGACGCGTTAAGCATCGCATCAGGCATCATTCATCGGATGCGGCGATAACGCCTTATCCAGTCTACAGTGCAGGTGAGGCTTAAACTACTACACGTCCAGCAGCAGACGCGTCGGATCTTCCAGCAACTCTTTGATTGTCACCAGGAAACCCACGGATTCGCGACCATCGATCAGGCGGTGATCGTAGGACAGCGCCAGGTACATCATCGGCAGGATCTCAACCTGACCATTCACCGCCATCGGACGATCTTTAATAGCGTGCATGCCCAGAATTGCGCTCTGCGGCGGGTTGATGATAGGCGTAGACATCAGGGAACCGAACACACCACCGTTGGTGATGGTAAAGTTACCACCGGTCAGATCTTCAACCGTCAGCTTGCCGTCACGGCCTTTCACAGCCAGCTCTTTGATTTTCTTCTCAATGTCAGCCATGCCGAGGGTATCGACATCACGCAGAACCGGCGTTACCAGACCGCGCGGCGTAGAAACTGCCATGCTAACGTCGAAATAGTTGTGGTAAACCACATCATCGCCATCAATAGATGCGTTCACTTCCGGGTAACGTTTCAGCGCTTCAACAACCGCTTTCACATAGAAGGACATAAAGCCCAGACGGATGCCGTGGCGTTTTTCAAACGCTTCACCGTACTGCTTACGCAGATCCATAATCGGCTTCATGTTGACTTCGTTGAACGTGGTCAGCATAGCGGTGGAGTTTTTCGCTTCCAACAGACGCTCTGCCACGCGCTTACGCAGACGAGTCATCGGTACACGTTTTTCGCTACGAGCAGCCAGTGCTGGTTGAGCCGCCGGAGCAGTTGCTGCCGGAGTTGCATCTTTCGCCGGGGCTTTCGCCAGATGTTTTTCCACATCTTCACGGGTCAGACGACCGCCAACACCGGTGCCTTTAATAGCGCTGGCATCGAGGTTGTGTTCAGCCAGCAGGCGACGGATCGCCGGGCTTAACGCGTCGTTGTTTTGCTCTTCCAGAGACGCCTGCTGACGTTGCGCAGGCGTGGACGCTTTCTCTTCAGATTTAGCGCGGGTTTCTTTACCCGCGCTATTGCCTTCACGCAGGCGGCCGAGGATCTGACGAGACGTTACGGTTGTACCTTCATCTTCCAGAACCGCATCCAGAATGCCGTCTGCTGATGCCGGTACTTCCAGTACCACTTTGTCAGTTTCGATTTCCACCAGCACTTCATCACGTACGACTGCGTCGCCGGGTTTTTTATGCCAGGTTGCGACGGTGGCATCAGCTACGGATTCAGGCAGGTCAGGGACCAGAATATCTACGCTACTCATTTTGTATCCTTTATTTATTCGACGTTCAGCGCGTCATTAACCAGATCTTGTTGCTGTTTCTGGTGAACGGACATATATCCTACCGCCGGAGAGGCGGAGGCCGGGCGGCCTGCATAACGCAGAGAAGCCCCAAACGGAATCACTTCACGGAAATGATGCTGGCTGCAGTACCATGCGCCCTGGTTGAGCGGCTCTTCCTGGCACCAGACAAAATCCTTGACGTGAGCAAACTGCTGCAACACTTCCTGCATCGCTTTATGCGGGAACGGGTAGAGTTGCTCGATACGCACGATGGCGACATCTTGTTGATTGTTCTTACGGCGTTGTTCAAGCAGGTCGTAATAAACCTTACCAGAACACATCACTACGCGCTTCACGCCCTTCGGATCAAGCTCGTCGATTTCACCGATGGCTGGCAGGAAGGTGCCGTTCGCCAGTTCTTCGAGGCTGGAAACCGCCAGCGGATGACGCAGCAGCGATTTCGGTGACATGACCACCAGCGGACGACGCATCCCGCGCAGCGCCTGGCGACGCAGCATGTGGTAAACCTGTGCCGGAGTAGACGGTACGCAAACCTGCATGTTTTGCTCGGCGCAAAGTTGCAGATAACGTTCCAGACGCGCGGAGGAGTGCTCCGGCCCCTGCCCTTCGTAACCGTGCGGCAGCAGCATCACCAGACCACACATACGGCCCCATTTCTGTTCGCCGGAGGAGATGAACTGGTCAATAACGACCTGGGCACCGTTGGCAAAGTCACCGAACTGTGCTTCCCAGATGGTCAACGTCCGCGGTTCTGCGGTGGCATAACCGTATTCAAATGCCAGCACTGCTTCTTCAGACAGTACGGAGTCCCAGACGCGGAACGCGCCCTGACCGTTATGAATATGTTGCAGCGGCGTATAAGTGGAGCCGTTGGACTGGTTGTGAATCACTGCGTGACGGTGGAAGAAGGTTCCGCGACCGGAGTCTTCACCAGACAGACGAACCGGAATACCTTCATCAACCAGCGTGGCGTAAGCAAGGTTTTCCGCGCCGCCCCAGTCAAACAGTTTTTCACCGGCCGCCATCGCCTGGCGATCACCATAAATCTTGGCAACGCGAGACTGCATCTCAATGGCTTCTGGCACCGTGCTGATACGTTTTGCCAGTTCCTGCAAACGCTTCATCTCAACCTTGTTCGGGTATTCTTCATCCCATTCGTGGTTGAGATACGGCGACCAGGTGAAAGAGTGCATGTTCATCGGACGCCACTCAGCCACTACGCAATCGCCCGCATCCAGCGCATCGCGGTACAGGTTAACCATCTCGGTGGCATCTTCCAGCGTCGCCACTTTTTCCTGCTCCAGCTTGTCCGCGTAGATTTTGCGCGGCGTCGGATGTTTTTTGATTTTCTGATACATCAGCGGCTGGGTTGCACTCGGCTCGTCGGCTTCGTTGTGGCCGTGACGGCGGTAGCATACCAGGTCGATGAAAACATCACGTTTGAAGGTGTTACGGAAATCGAGCGCCAGACGGGTAACAAAGGCAACCGCTTCCGGATCATCCGCATTAACGTGGAAAATCGGTGCCTGTACCATCTTACCAATATCAGTACAGTACGGCGTAGAACGGGCATCCAGCGGGTTAGAGGTAGTGAAGCCCACCTGGTTGTTGATAACGATACGCACCGTACCGCCAACTTCATAACCACGCGCTTTTGACATGTTCAGGGTTTCCTGAACTACGCCCTGTCCGGTCACTGCGGCATCACCGTGGATGGTGATTGGCAGCACTTTGTTGCTGCTCGGCTCATCAAGTCTGTCCAGACGGGCACGAACAGAACCGATAACCACCGGGCTTACAATCTCAAGGTGAGACGGGTTAAACGCCAGCGCCAGGTGTACCAGGCCGCCATCGGTCTGGAAGTCAGACGAGAAGCCCATGTGGTATTTCACGTCGCCCGTGCCGAGGTGTTCTTTATGCTTACCGGCAAACTCGTCGAACAAGTCTTGCGGTTTTTTACCCAGCACGTTCACCAGCACGTTCAGACGACCACGGTGCGCCATCCCGAGAACCACTTCACGGGTGCCGCTGTTGCCAGCGTGGCGGATCATCTCTTTAAGCATCGGGATTAACGCGTCACCGCCTTCCAGCGAGAAGCGTTTTGCGCCAGGGAATTTTGCGCCGAGGTAACGTTCAAGGCCTTCAGCGGCGGTCAGTTCGCTTAAGAAGCGTTTTTTCTCTTCGCTATTGAACGTCGCGCGACCAGACTCGATACGCTGTTGGATCCAGCGTTTTTCTTCGGTGCTGGTAATGTGCATATACTCGGCGCCAATCGGGCCGCAGTAGGTTTGCTTGAGAGCTTCCAGCAGCTCGCCGAGTTTCATGGTTTCTTTGCCGCTGGCAAATGAACCGACGTTGAAGGTCTCCTGGAAGTCTGCTTCGGTCAGATCGTGGAAAAACGGATCCAGATCGGCCACTTTATCTTGCTGCCACAGTCCCAGCGGATCGAGATTCGCATGTTGGTGACCACGGAAGCGGTATGCGTTAATGAGCTGCAGGACTTTAACCTGCTTCACATTGGTGTCAGGGTCGGAGATCGTTGAAGAGTAACGTGAAGCATCTTTCGCCAGGCGGCGGAAATATTCACGCGTTTGAGAGTGGAATTGATCCGGTTTGACTCCCGTACCAGGTAACTGCTGGAACGTCGAACGCCAGTTAGCGTCAACCGAGTCAGGATCGGTTAAGAAGTCTTCATAGAGCTGTTCTATCCAGCTCTGGTTTGCGCCAGAGAGGTAAGAAGAGTCCAACCAGGCTTTCAAAGCGCTGTTCTGCATCGTGATCCCTTAAGCATCTTTTTTATGCTTACTTAATACTCTAAATAGTTCACGTTTCAGGAAGTTGGTCAGCTTGTGAATCCCCGGGAGCTTACACTCAGTAAGTGACCGGGGTAAGCAAGCGCAACCAACGCACATGCAACGTGAAATATGACGAGTATTTTCGCCGTGGATACTACCACGCACAATGATGTGCGTGCCGGGGTTCACTTGTTGCGGACTTGTCGTATTTTCTGCGTCCGCTAAGGAACCTTTAAAAACTGTCTTAGTGTCAGGGGCAGTTTTTAAAGATTTCCTGCATTTCTTTTGTAGGCCGGATAAGGCGTTCACGCCGCATCCGGCTCTGGTTGCCTGATGCGACGCTTGCGCATCTTATCAGGCCTGAGGTTTACGCATTGCGTTGCAACAACATCGACTTGATATGGCCGATGGCGCGCGTCGGGTTCAGCCCTTTTGGACAGACACTGACGCAGTTCATGATGCTGTGACAGCGGAATACACTGAATGCATCGCTCAAACCGTCAAGGCGGCTGTCAGTCTCGGTATCACGGCTATCGATAAGGAAACGATACGCCGCTAACAAGCCTGCCGGACCGATAAACTTATCGGGGTTCCACCAGAAAGACGGACAAGAGGTTGAACAACATGCGCAGAGAATACATTCATACAGCCCGTCGAGTTTTTCACGTTGCTCTGGCATTTGTAAATGCTCACGAGCTGGTAGATTTTGTCCATTATTCAACAAGTAAGGCTTAATTTTCTCATATTGGGCATAGAATTGTCCCATGTCTACCACCAAATCGCGGATCACCGGTAAACCAGGCAGCGGGCGAATCACAATCTTCTTGCCCGGCTGGTTGAGTGCCGAAATTGGGGTTATACAAGCCAGACCATTTTTGCCGTTCATGTTCAGACCGTCAGAACCGCACACCCCTTCACGGCAGGAGCGACGGAACGACAGGCTGGGATCTTTCTCTTTGAGCTGAATAAGCGCATCCAGCAGCATCATGTCGCGACCTTCTTCCGCTTCCAGGGTGTAATCCTGCATACGCGGAGCATCATCAACATCCGGGTTATAGCGATAAATTGAAAACTCGAGTCTCATTTTCCTGTCTCCGCATTAGTAAGTACGAATCTTCGGCGGGAATGCCGGGCGCAGTTTCGGTTCCATGTTGACGCTACGTCGCGTCATGGATTCCGACTCTGGCAGATACAGGGAGTGGCACAGCCAGTTTTCATCATCACGATCCGGGAAGTCGAAGCGGCTATGCGCGCCACGGCTTTCGGTACGGAAATTAGCAGAAACAGCCGTTGCATAAGCCGTTTCCATCAGGTTATCCAGTTCCAGGCACTCAACGCGCTGAGTGTTGAACTCACTGGAGGTGTCATCCAGACGAGCATTTTTCAGCCGCTCGCGGATCACTTTCAACTGCTCAAGGCCTTTCGCCATCGCATCACCTTCCCGGAATACCGAGAAGTTATGCTGCATACATTCTTGCAGTGCTTTGCGAATCGCCACCGGATCTTCACCGTTACGGTTGTTGTTCCAGCGATTCATGCGTTCCAGAGAGGCTTCAACATCAGACTCGCTGGCATCGCGCAGTGCACCCTGTTCACTGATAGATTCTTGCAGATGCAGACCCGCCGCTCGTCCAAATACCACCAGATCCAGCAGAGAGTTACCGCCAAGACGGTTAGCGCCGTGTACCGATACACAGGCAATTTCGCCCACCGCAAACAGCCCTGGAATCACCACATCTTCGCCTTTCTCGTTCACGGTCAGCGCCTGACCAGTCACTTTGGTCGGAATACCGCCCATCATGTAGTGGCAGGTTGGGATAACCGGAATCGGTTCTTTCACCGGATCGACGTGAGCAAAGGTTCGGGAGAGTTCAAGGATACCCGGCAGACGGGATTCAAGAACTTCTTTACCCAGGTGGTCGAGTTTCAGTTTTGCGTGTGGCCCCCACGGACCATCACAGCCGCGACCTTCACGGATTTCGATCATGATGGAACGCGCCACCACATCACGCCCCGCCAGGTCTTTGGCGTTCGGTGCATAACGCTCCATAAAGCGTTCGCCATGTTTGTTCAGCAGATAACCGCCTTCACCACGACAACCTTCAGTCACCAGCACACCCGCACCCGCAATGCCGGTCGGGTGGAACTGCCACATTTCCATATCCTGCACTGGTACGCCAGCACGGATAGCCATGCCAACGCCGTCGCCGGTATTAATGTGGGCGTTGGTGGTGGACTGATAAATACGCCCTGCCCCGCCAGTCGCCAGCACCGTTGCGCGGGCTTTGAAGTAAACCACTTCACCGGTTTCGATGCACAGTGCGGTACAACCGACCACCGCGCCATCCTGGTTTTTCACCAGATCCAGCGCATACCACTCGGAGAAAATGGTGGTGTGGTTTTTCAGGTTCTGCTGATAAAGAGTGTGCAACAGTGCATGACCGGTACGGTCAGCCGCCGCCGCAGTACGTGCCGCCTGCTCACCGCCGAAGTTTTTCGACTGACCGCCAAATGGACGCTGATAAATACGACCATCATCAAGGCGCGAGAACGGCAGGCCCATATGTTCCAGTTCCAGAATCGCTTCCGGCCCGGTTTTACACATATATTCAATCGCGTCCTGGTCACCGATATAGTCCGACCCTTTGACGGTGTCGTACATATGCCATTCCCAGTTATCTTCATGGGTATTACCCAGCGCAACGGTAATGCCGCCTTGCGCAGAAACAGTATGGGAACGGGTCGGGAAGACTTTGGAAAGCAGCGCACAGGTCTGGCCGCTCTGGGAAATTTGCAGCGCCGCGCGCATACCTGCGCCACCGGCACCAATCACAACTGCATCAAATTCTCTGACTGGCAATTTCATCACACACCCCACACCACAACGAATCCATAAATCACGTAAACCACCAGCGCAACAACAATTACCAGTTGCAGCATCAGACGCAAGGCCAGCGGTTTAACGTAGTCGGTCAACACCTGCCACATGCCGATCCAGGCATGAATCAAGATGGAAAACAGCGCCAGCAGGGTAAACACTTTGGTGAACGCAGAGGCAAAGAAACCGCTCCAGACTTCATATGTCAGCTCGCTACTGGTAGCGAAAAAACCAACCATATAAATGATGTAGAGCGTCAGGACGATAGCGGTGGCGCGAACGAGGATGAAATCATGTACGCCATTGCGTCCTAATGCGGAGGCGTTGCTTACCATACGAGGACTCCTGCGAGAAGTGAAAGCACGACAGTGATAACAAAGGAGATTTTGGCGGAGCGTTTACCCGCTTCGAATGTTTCTTCCAGATAGCCAAAATCCATCATCATGTGGCGAATACCTACGACGACGTGATATGCCAGAGCGGTAAGGATGCCCCACATGATAAATTTGACGACGAAGCTGCCCATAATGGCGGAAGCTTGTTCGAAACCTTCGGGGGAAGAGAGACTGGAACCCAGAAGCCACAGCAGGATGCCCACTGCAACAAACGTGATCACACCGGAAACGCGATGAAGAATGGACGCTATCGCCGTGATGGGGAACCGGATGGTCTGTAGGTCCAGATTAACAGGTCTTTGTTTTTTCACATTTCTTATCATGAATAACGCCCACATGCTGTTCTTATTATTCCCTGGGGACTACGGGTACAGAGGATAACTTTCTGTTACCTGGAGACGTCGGGATTTCCTTCCTCCGGTCTGCTTGCGGGTCAGACAGCGTCCTTTCTATAACTGCGCGTCATGCAAAACACTGCTTCCAGATGCGAAAACGACACGTTACAACGCTGGGTGGCTCGGGATTGCAGGGTGTTCCGGAGACCTGGCGGCAGTATAGGCCGTTCACAAAATCATTACAATTAACCTACATATGGTTTGTCTGGTTTTATCCAGAACAGTGATCTGAGTCACGATAAAAACATTTATTTAATTTTTAATCATCTAGTTTGACAATCATTCAACAAAGTTGTTACAAACATCATCAGGAAAAGCATATAATGCGTAAAAGTTATGGGGTCACTATTTCACCTAAGATTAACTTATGTAACAGTGTGGAAGTATTGACCAATCCATCCAGGACAGTTATTAGTGATAGACAGGTTTAATAATTCGGATTGCTAAGTGCTTGATTCGCCGTTTATTCGTCATCAATGAATACTTTACCTGCAAGCGCCCAGAGCTCTGTACCCAGGTTTTCCCCTCTTTCGCAGAGCGGCGAGCCAAATAACAATCGGGTAAAGCCAGGTTGATGTGCGAAGGCAAATTTAAGTTCCGGCAGTCTTACGCAATAAGGCGCTAAGGAGACCTTAAATGGCTGATACAAAAGCAAAACTCACCCTCAACGGGGATACAGCTGTTGAACTGGATGTGCTGAAAGGCACACTGGGTCAAGATGTTATTGATATCCGTACTCTCGGCTCAAAAGGTGTATTCACCTTTGACCCAGGCTTCACTTCAACCGCATCCTGCGAATCTAAAATTACTTTTATTGATGGTGATGAAGGTATTTTGTTGCACCGCGGTTTCCCGATCGATCAACTGGCGACCGATTCTAACTACCTGGAAGTCTGTTACATTCTGCTGAATGGTGAAAAACCGACCCAGAAACAGTATGACGAATTTAAAACTACGGTTACCCGCCATACCATGATCCACGAACAGATTACTCGTCTGTTCCACGCCTTCCGCCGCGACTCTCATCCGATGGCGGTCATGTGCGGTATTACCGGCGCACTGGCGGCGTTTTATCACGACTCACTGGATGTTAACAATCCACGTCATCGTGAAATCGCGGCGTTCCGTCTGCTGTCGAAAATGCCGACCATGGCAGCAATGTGCTACAAGTATTCCATTGGTCAGCCATTTGTTTACCCACGCAATGACCTCTCCTACGCCGGTAACTTCCTGCACATGATGTTCTCCACACCGTGCGAACCGTATGAAGTCAATCCGATTCTGGAACGCGCGATGGATCGTATTCTGATCCTGCACGCAGACCATGAACAGAACGCGTCGACCTCTACCGTGCGTACCGCTGGCTCTTCGGGTGCGAACCCGTTCGCCTGTATCGCAGCAGGTATCGCCTCTCTGTGGGGGCCGGCTCACGGTGGTGCTAACGAAGCTGCGCTGAAAATGCTGGAAGAAATCAGCTCGGTGAAACACATTCCGGAATTTATGCGTCGTGCGAAAGATAAAAATGACTCTTTCCGCCTGATGGGCTTCGGTCACCGCGTGTATAAAAACTACGACCCACGCGCCACAGTAATGCGTGAAACCTGCCACGAAGTGCTGAAAGAGCTGGGCAGCAAAGATGAGCTGCTGGAAGTGGCTATGGAGCTGGAAAACATCGCGCTGAATGACCCGTACTTTATCGAGAAGAAACTGTACCCGAACGTAGATTTCTACTCCGGTATCATTCTGAAAGCGATGGGTATTCCGTCTTCTATGTTCACCGTGATCTTCGCCATGGCGCGTACTGTCGGCTGGATTGCTCACTGGAGCGAAATGCATAACGAAGGCATGAAAATCGCCCGTCCACGCCAACTGTATACTGGTTACGAAAAACGCGATTTTAAAAGCGATATCAAACGCTAGTCTTTGATTACTGCGCAGTAAATTCTTTTAACCCGTCCTCTATATGGCGGGTTAATTTTTATATGCCTAAACACAAAAAACTGTAAAAATTAAATCGAGTACAAATATCCATAAATAGGGTTAAAAAATGTGATAACTCATATTCTGAGCAGAATGATAAGTTTAACTTTATACTTCCCCGTCGGTAGCATCATTAACCCAATGAAAATTATGCATATCCAAATGCGCCCTACCTTTATCACATAAAACAATAAATTTACACAATCAATTAATGGCCCCATTACATAACAAGATTTTTAATATTGTTAAATAAAACAAAACATATTCAATTGCCAGCTCAGATATTCTTGTCACGCAATACTCTATCTCTTTATTTAAAGGACTCAGTTATGTTTAAAGGACAAAAAACATTAGCTGCACTGGCTGTATCTCTGTTGTTCACAGCACCTGTTCATGCTGCTGATGAAGGTTCCGGTGAAATTCACTTTAAAGGTGAAGTTATTGAAGCACCGTGTGAAATCCATCAGGATGATATCGATAAAGAAGTTGAACTCGGCCAGGTGACCACCAGCCACATTAATCAGTCACATCACAGCGATGTCGTTGCTGTCGACCTACGCTTAGTCAATTGCGATCTGGAAAACTCTAATAACGGTTCCGGTGGCAAGATTTCTAAAGTCGCGGTCACCTTTGACAGCTCAGCGAAAACCACCGGTGCAGACCCGATACTCAACAATACCAGCACTGGAGAAGCCACCGGTGTCGGTGTGCGTTTAATGAATAAGGATCAAAGTAATATCATTTTAGGCACAGCTTCTCCGGACATCGACCTGGCACCGACGTCCAGCGAGCAAACGCTGAATTTCTTTGCCTGGATGGAACAAATTGATCAGGTTACACCAGTAACTCCAGGCGCAGTTACGGCTAACGCGACCTACGTGCTGGATTATAAATAAGTATTATTTTGGCGGCGTCATCGCCGCCTTTCTTCAAATATTTATCAGGTATGGACACCGTGAATATTTATCGACTCTCTTTTGTATCCTGCCTGGTCATGGCGATGCCTTCCGCAGTGGCGGTCGAATTCAACCTGAATGTCCTCGATAAATCAATGCGCGACCGCATTGATATTTCATTATTAAAGGAAAAAGGTGTCATTGTTCCCGGTGAATATTTTGTTAGCATTGCAGCAAATAATAACCAAATCAGTAATGGGCAAAAAATTAACTGGCAAAAAAATGGTGACAAAACCATTCCGTGCATCAATGAATTACTGGTCGATAAATTTGGCTTAAAACCTGAAGTCCGTCAGTCGTTACCACTGATAAATCAGTGCGTCGATTTTAGCTCCCGACCTGAAATGCTCTTCAATTTTGATCAGGCCAATCAGCAACTGAATATCACTATTCCGCAAGCCTGGCTGGCGTGGCATTCAGAAAACTGGATGCCACCCTCCACATGGAAAGAAGGTGTCGCCGGGATCCTGATGGATTACAACCTGTTTGCCAGCAGCTACCGCCCACAGGATGGCAGCAGCAGCACTAACCTGAACGCCTACGGAACAGTCGGAATTAACGCAGGGGCATGGCGCTTACGCAGTGATTACCAGTTGAATCAGACCGATAGCGATGATAACCATGAACAGTCAGGCGAAATATCACGCACTTATCTTTTTCGCCCATTACAGCAATTAGGTTCAAAATTAACCCTCGGTGAAACGGATTTCAGTTCCAATATTTTCGATGGCTTTTCTTATACCGGCGCGGCACTGGCGAGTGACGATCGGATGTTACCGTGGGAACTGCGCGGCTACGCCCCACAAATTAGCGGTATAGCACAAACCAATGCCACGGTGACTATCAGTCAATCAGGCCGCGTTATTTACCAGAAAAAAGTCCCGCCAGGCCCGTTTATCATTGATGACCTTAATCAGTCCGTCCAGGGTACGTTAGATGTTAAAGTGACAGAGGAAGATGGTCGTGTGAATAATTTCCAGGTGTCGGCAGCATCAACGCCCTTCCTGACGCGCCAGGGGCAGGCTCGCTATAAACTGGCCGCAGGCCAGCCACGACCCTCCATGTCACATCAAACTGAAAATGAAACCTTTTTTAGCAATGAAGTTTCCTGGGGTATGCTCTCAAACACCTCGCTGTACGGCGGCCTGCTGATTTCTGGTGATGACTACCATTCTGCCGCATTGGGTATCGGGCAAAATATGCTCTGGCTTGGCGCGCTATCGTTTGATGTCACCTGGGCCAGTAGCCATTTTGACAACCAGCAGGACGAGCGGGGCTTAAGCTATCGCTTTAATTACAGCAAACAAGTAGATGCCACAAACAGCACGATTTCGCTCGCCGCTTATCGCTTCTCAGATCGTCATTTTCACAGCTACGCCAACTATCTGGATCACAAATACAACGACAACGATGCGCAAGATGAAAAACAGACAATCAGCTTATCCGTAGGCCAACCAATTATCCCGCTGAATCTCAACCTGTACGCCAACCTCTTACATCAGACCTGGTGGAACGCAGATGCCTCCACGACTGCCAACATCACGGCGGGCTTTAATGTTGATATTGGTGACTGGAAAGATATCTCAATCTCAACGTCGTTCAATACGACCCACTACGAAGACAAAGATCGCGACAACCAGATTTACTTGTCGATTTCATTACCCATTGGTAACGGTGGTCGAATCGGTTATGACATGCAAAACAGTAGCAGCAGCACCACACACCGCATGTCATTGAATGATACGCTGGATGAACGTAATAGCTGGGGCATGTCTGCAGGAATGCAATCCGATCGCCCGGATGATGGCGCACAGTTGAGCGGCAACTATCAACATCTGAGTTCGGCGGGCGAATGGGATCTTTCTGGCACCTATGCCGCCAATGATTACAGCTCTGTCAGCACTAGCTGGAGCGGTTCTTTCACCGCAACCCAATATGGTGCAGCGTTCCATCGCCGCAGCTCCACCAATGAACCACGGTTGATGATCAGCACCGATGGTGTGGCAGATATCCCGGTTCAGGGCCAACTCGATTATACCAATCATTTTGGTATCGCCGTGATACCGCTAATTTCCAGTTACCAGCCGTCCACCGTGGCAGTCAACATGAATGATTTACCTGACGGCGTGACGGTAGCAGAAAATGTCATCAAAGAAACGTGGATTGAAGGCGCGATTGGTTACAAATCGCTGGCATCCCGTTCCGGTAAAGACGTTAACACCATCATTCGCACCGCCAACGGCCATTTCCCACCTCTCGGTGCCGATATCCGGCAGGATGACAGCGGTATCAGCGTGGGTATGGTTGGCGAAGAAGGTCATGCCTGGTTAAGCGGTGTTGCTGAAAATCAACAATTTACCGTGATCTGGGGTGACAAACAAAGTTGCATTATTCATCTACCAGAACGTCTGGAAGACACAACAAAACGCCTGATTTTACCTTGTCATTAATTAAGGAAAAGCGAATGACATTTATTAAAGGACTGCCACTGATTCTGTTAACCGTCAGCCTGGGTAGCTACGCTGCAGTGCAACCTGATCGCACACGCATTGTGTTTAACGCCAATGATAAAGCCACCAGCCTGCGAATAGAAAACCAGAGTGACAAACTGCCTTATCTTGCTTATTCCTGGATAGAAAATGAAAAAGGGGAGAAAAGCGACGATCTTCTGGTCGCCCTGCCACCGATTCAACGTCTGGAACCGAAAGCAACATCGCAAGTGCGGATTGTAAAACAAGCATCAACTCCAAAATTGCCCGGCGATCGCGAAACGCTGTTCTACTATAACATGCGCGAAATTCCTCCAGCCCCGGATAAAAGCAGCGATCATGCGGTACTTCAGATCGCTATCCAAAGTCGTATCAAATTGTTCTGGCGACCTGCAACGTTACGCAAGAAAACAGGTGAACATGTAGAGCTGCAGTTACAGGTTAGCCAACAGAGCAACCAACTGACACTGAAAAATCCTACCGCCTATTATCTGACTATCGCCTACCTGGGGCAAAATGAAAAAGGGGTACTCCCCGGTTTCAAAACCACTATGGTCGCACCTTTCGGCTCGGTAACCACTCATACGGGAAGCTATAACGGCAGTCAATTTTACCTCGGCTACATGGATGATTACGGCGCATTGCGAATGACCACCCTGGACTGTAACGGGCCGTGTCGTTTACAGCCAGTGGAGGCGAAGAAATGAGTGCTGGCAAAGGATTATTACTTGTTATTTGTCTGCTATTTCTGCCGCTGAGGTCTGCGCTGGCGCTGGACTGTTATTTTGGTGCATCGGGTGGTCAGGTAGAAAAATCAGAAAATATTCAGCCGTTTGCTGTACCGGGTAATGCCAAACCCGGCGATAAAATCTGGGAGTCTGATGATATTAGAATTCCCGTCTATTGCGACAACAATACTAACGGCAACTTTGAGAGTGAGCATGTTTTTGCTTGGGTAAACCCGTACCCAGGCGTGCAGGACCCCTATTATCAATTAGGCGTAACCTATGAAGGTGTGGACTATGACGCCAGTCTGGGGCAAAGCCGCATCGACACGAATCAGTGTATCGATAGTAAGAAAATTGATATTTACACCCCGGAACAGATCATTGCGATGGGCTGGCAAAACAAACTTTGCTCCGGTGAGCCGACAAATATTCATAAATCACGGACTTTTATTGCACGTATGCGACTTTACGTCAAAGTCCGCACCATGCCGCCTCATGATTATCAAAGTACTCTCAGCGACTACATCGTGGTGCAATTTGATGGCGCGGGCAGTGTTAACGAAGATCCCACCGCCAGAAACCTGAAATATCATATTATCGGTCTGGAAAACATTCGCGTGCTGGATTGCAGCGTGAATTTTTCTATTACCCCAGCCAATCAGGTGATTGATTTCGGTAAATTTAATGTGCTGGATATCCGGCGGCATAACATGACAAAAACGTTCGGTATTAAAACGACCAAATCACAAAATGATCAATGCACCGACGGATTTAAGGTTAGCTCCTCGTTTTATACAGAAGAAACGTTAGTTGAAGACGATAAAGCATTACTCATTGGCAACGGACTTAAGCTGCGGTTACTGGATGAAAACGACTCGCCCTACACCTTCAACAAATACAGCGAGTATGCCGATTTCACCAGCGACATGTTGATCTACGAAAAAAACTATACGGCTGAACTTTCGTCCACGCCAGGCACTCCCATCGAGGCTGGGCCATTCGACACGGTGGTGCTTTTTAAAATTAACTACAACTGATGAGACTAATGCCCTTTGCCAGTACAGGGCATCTTATTCAGATAATTGCTGATTTTCCCCTTTTCCTTGATTGCCGTTATTTTTTCCAGGTCCGGCTTTCTTTATGCTGTATCGATACACCAAAGATAAAATAACGAGGATACGAAGGATGCCAGTCTTGCAGTGGGGAATGTTATGTGTGTTGTCACTTCTCCTTTCTATTGGCTTCCTCGCGGTACATCTCCCGGCGGCGCTATTGCTCGGACCGATGCTCGCCGGGATCATCTTCAGTATGCGCGGAGTGACCCTGCAACTCCCCCGCTCCGCTTTTCTCGCCGCGCAAGCCATTCTTGGCTGCATGATTGCGCAAAACCTCACCGGTTCTATTCTCACCACTCTGGCCGTTAACTGGCCGATTGTGTTAACTATTTTGCTGGTAACGTTGCTTTCCAGCGCCATCGTGGGCTGGTTATTGGTGCGCTATAGCTCACTGCCCGGAAATACCGGTGCCTGGGGCTCCTCGCCTGGTGGTGCGGCGGCAATGGTTGCTATGGCACAAGATTACGGCGCAGATATTCGCCTGGTGGCGTTTATGCAGTATCTGCGAGTTCTGTTTGTCGCGGGCGCGGCGGTTCTGGTAGCGCGAATGATGCTGGGCGATAACGCTGAAGCGATGAATCAGCAAATAGTCTGGTTCCCGCCCGTCAGCATAAATCTCCTGTTTACCGTCTTGCTCGCGGTCATTGCTGGCACGGCGGGATGCCTGTTGCGTCTTCCTTCCGGCACGATGCTCATCCCGATGCTGGCGGGTGCGGTGCTCCAGTCTGGCGAGTTCATCACGATTGAGTTACCGGAATGGCTGCTGGCGATAGCATATATGGCGATTGGCTGGCGGATTGGGCTGGGTTTCGATAAGCAAATCTTACTGCGGGCATTACGCCCACTGCCGCAAATCCTGTTGTCGATTTTTGCACTGCTGGCTATTTGTGCCGGTATGGCGTGGGGGCTGACCCGGTTTATGCATATTGATTTTATGACCGCCTACCTCGCCACCAGCCCTGGCGGGCTTGATACGGTAGCGGTCATCGCCGCAGGGAGCAATGCCGATATGGCGCTCATCATGGCGATGCAAACCCTGCGCCTGTTCAGTATTTTGCTGACGGGGCCAGCCATTGCGCGGTTTATTTCAACCTATGCGCCGAAACGTTCTGCCTAGTGCTGGCAGCCAGGGCACCAGTAAAACGGGCGCGAAGATAGCGTGGTTTTCTCAATGATGCTGCCACACCGTTCGCACTTCTCACCATCACGATGAAAAACCTTAAAGCTGAACAGCGCCCCGTGATGTTTATTCTCATCAACCTGACCACGCGTTTTGTACGAGAGGCGCGGGATATCCAGTAGCGCGTGCGACAGCGCATCCAGTTGTGTCGCGTTAAGTTCTTTCGCTTTATGATTTCCGGTCAACCCAACCTGCCAAAGGATCTCCACCCGCAGATAGTTGCCCAGCCCCGCCAGAAACGCCTGGTCGAGCAGTAATCCGGCGAACTGACGGTTACGAAAGCGCAGCGACAATAACCGTTCTTTCACCCCTTCCGGCGTCAGATTCGGGTCGAGCACATCGGGGCCGACCCGTTGTAAGAACGGATGCGTAGTCAATTGTCCCGGCGTCAACATCTCAATATCCGAGGCGCTATAAAGCAGAATGGTTTTGTCGGCCGTTTGCAGTTTTACCCGCAACACCCGCGTGGTCTGCGGCTCTTCGCCGGTATCAACCACTCGCCAGACACCGTAGAGTTGGTTATGGCTATAAAGCGTTAACCCGCCGGAAAAATGGGTCAGCAACGCTTTTCCGCGCGTTTCCACATGGGTGACGTGTTGACCAATAAGTTGTGATTGATAAGTTTTTAACTGCGGGAAGGCAAACCAGACATCGGTCAGTGGTTTGCCTTTGATCGCCGCCTCCAGGTTATCCGCTGCACGGCGGATCTCCGGGCCTTCAGGCATGGTGATTTCCTTTTTTCGTTCTTTATTCAACGGGATTATGCTGCAACCATAATCCCTTTTTCGGCAAATGCAGATCGTAGCCGGCGGGCGAATGCCAGTGCATGCTCACCGTCGCCATGCAAACAGACTGTCTGTACTGTTACCGTCGCCCATTCGCCAGTGATACTCTTCACTCTGCCGTGTTGCACCATCTCCAGCGTTTGCCCCAACGCCTGTTCTTCATCTTCAATCAACGCGCCTGGCTGGCTTCGCGACACCAGCGAGCCGTCAGCCTGATATCCACGATCGGCAAACACTTCCTCACGCGTTGTCAGGCCATATCGCTTGCCTGCACGAATCAGTTCGCTTCCTGCCAGTCCAACGAGAATCAATGCCGGATCGCAAGCGTAAACCGCTCTGGCGATGGCGTCTGCCAGTTGTGCGTCTCTCGCCGCCTGGTTGTACAGCATGCCATGGGGTTTGACGTGACGCATCACACCACCTTCACCACGGGCAATCGCCGCCAGCGCGCCAATCTGATACAACGTCTGGGCGTAAACCGTTTCCGGCGGCAGTTGCATGGCGCTGCGTCCAAAGTTTTCCCTGTCGGGGAAACTCGGGTGCGCGCCAATCGCTACACTATTTTTTATTGCTTCACGCACGCAAGCCTGCATAGTTTGCGCGTCGCCTGCATGAAATCCACAGGCAATATTGACTGAGGAAACCAGCGTTAATAGCTCAGCGTCACTGGCGCAGCCTTCACCCAGATCGGCGTTCAGGTCAATTTTCATTGTGCAGCCGCCACGCTAATTGTTCGAAATAACGTTGCTGATCCTGCCGCGCTTTTAGTGCCTCTTCCAGTGAACACTGGACAAAATGAATCGGCTGTCCGAGTGGAATTTGCGCCAGATGGTACATATCGGCCTCAATGATACAGGCAATGCGCGGATAACCGCCGGTCGTCTGTGCATCATTCATCAACACAATCGGCTGACCGTTATGCGGCACCTGCACCACGCCCGGCAGCAAGCCGTGAGATAACAACTCGCGGGATGTATTACGCTTTAAGATTTGCCCCTGTAAGCGATAGCCCATCCGGTTACTTTGCGGGCTAAGCTGCCAGGGCGAACGCCAGAATGCATCCTGCGAGGCGCGATCGAACTCATGGTATTCCGGCCCCGGTAAGGCGCGAATCCGGTTACCCCACAGCAACTGTTTAACGCCTTGCGCTTCCATAAAATCACGCTTCGCTTTGCCGATGGGGAGTCGGTCTCCATCCTTCAGTAAGCGCCCTTCCAGCCCGCCAATCCCTACTTTGAGATCGGTACTGCATGATCCCATCACTGGCGGAACATCAATACCGCCCGCCACGGCCAGATAGCTGCGTACACCATGTTGTGGGCGTTTAAGCGTTAAACGCTGACCTGCTTTCATCGGCAAACGCCAGCCCGTCCAGACGGCGTTATCATCCAACCGAGCTTCGCAACCCGCGCCTGTCAGGGCAAACCAGCCGTCGCGTTCAAATTCAACCGTTAACTGACCGAGCGTGATTTCCAGTGCCGGAGCGTTAGCATCATTACCCACCAGCAGGTTAGCAATGCGCAGCGCAGGCAAATCCAGCGCTCCACAGTGGCTGATACCCGACTGGCGAAAGCCGTGACGACCGCCATCCTGAACAGTGGTGTACATCCCCGCGCGAATAATCTTCAGCATACTCCCTCCTTCTGCGGCACAAAGCGCACGCTGTCTCCAGGACGTAATAAGATAGGCTCGTCACGGGTCGGGTCAAACAAACTGAGCGAGGTATGACCAATCAACTGCCAACCGCCCGGCGTTGCCACCGGATAAACACCCGTTTGCGATCCACCGATCCCGACAGACCCCGCCGGAACAAGCAAGCGCGGTTCTGCGCGTCGTGGCGTGTTTAGTTGTTCCGGCAAACTCCCGAGATACGGGAAGCCCGGTTGAAAACCTAAAAACCAGACCACGTATTCCACGGAGGAGTGCAATTCAACAACCTGTTTTTCGCTCAACCCACAATGCGCCGCAACCACCGACAAATCCGGCCCGCCTGCGCCACCATAAACCACCGGGATTTCGATAAAGCGTGACTCTGGCTCCAGTGCCTCACTCTCCTCCCACCAGCGTTGCAAACGCTCTATAGCATCCAGCGCCAGCGACTCCGGATTACGTAAAATCACCGTGATATTGTTCATGCCGGGAATGGCTTCAACCACATTCGGCATATCCACCAGACGCTGGGCCAGTCGCCAGATACGTTTCTGGCTTGCCAACGTCACTGGCGGCTCCAGCTCCAGCACTACCGCCGTTTCGCCTAACAGATAACAACGCGCTCGTTGCACTTTCGATCCCTCTGATTATTCGTTATGCAGGATTAGGAATATCAATAAAGGTCACATCAAGATCGGTATTTTCATTCAACCACTCGCTTAACGCGCGAATACCACCGCGTTCAGTAGCATGGTGCCCCGCAGCATAAAAATGCAATCCCTGCTCGCGGGCAGAATGAATGGTTTGTTCAGAAACTTCGCCAGTAATAAAAGCATCCACGCCAAAACGCGCGGCGCTATCGATAAAACTTTGCCCGCCCCCCGTGCACCAGGCGACGCGCTGTACCACCTCCGGGCCGTTGTCGCCACACCACAACGGCTTGCGTCCCAGACGCGCTTCAATCCACGAGGCAAGTTCCAGCCCCGGCACCGGCATCGTCAGTTCACCCCACGGCACAAGTGGTTCGATCTCACCCATTACCGTAATCCCCAACAATGCCGCTAACTGCGCGTTATTGCCCAGTTCCGGATGCGCATCCAACGGCAGATGCCAGCCATACAGGTTGATGTCATTCGCCAGCAAGGTTTTCAAACGGTTACGCTTCATGCCGCGAATCACCGGCGATTCGCCTTTCCAGAAGTAGCCGTGATGCACGATCACCGCATCAGCCTCAAGACGCACAGCTTCATCGAGCAGCGCCTGGCTGGCGGTGACGCCGGTAACAATTTTTTGCACCGTCTCCTGGCCTTCCACTTGCAAGCCATTCGGCGCGTAATCACTTATCGCCGCGCTGTTCAGTTTCTCGTTAATCAGTTGTTCCAGTTCGGTGTTTTTCATCTTCGCGCCTTCTGTATTCTGATAGCTACACCGTTAACATAGCGTTACCTCGCCTGTTCGTCGATAGCCAATCTTTTGACATATTAAGAAACAAACACACCGCCAAAAGACGCAAATTGTTTATCTCGCCACGCCATAGTTCATGTATATTTATGCAAACAGACAGCATATTGCATAAATAATCAGATCTGTTTCAAGGTTTTAACTTTAAAGAAACACACGCACGCCACGCAACTATTACGTGGTGTCGTATCCAACCGCGGAATTATTATGAATAAACACGCATCACAGCCGCGCGCTATCTACTACGTTGTCGCGCTACAAATCTGGGAATATTTTAGCTTCTACGGCATGCGTGCCCTGCTGATTCTCTATCTCACTAACCAACTGAAATACAACGATACTCACGCTTACGCGTTATTCAGCGCCTACTGTTCGCTGGTGTATGTCACGCCGATCCTTGGCGGTTTCCTCGCGGATAAGGTTCTCGGCAACCGCATGGCAGTGATGTTGGGGGCGTTGTTGATGGCGATCGGGCATCTGGTGCTGGGTGCCAGCGAAATCCACCCGACATTCCTTTATCTCTCGCTGGCGATTATCGTCTGCGGCTATGGCCTGTTTAAATCTAACGTCAGTTGCCTGCTAGGTGAACTCTACGAGCCAACCGATCCACGTCGTGATGGCGGTTTCTCGCTGATGTATGCGGCGGGTAACGTGGGTTCTATTATCGCACCTATCGCCTGCGGTTATGCCCAGCAAGAGTACAGTTGGGCAATGGGCTTTGGCCTGGCTGCGGTTGGGATGATCGCCGGGCTGGTTATCTTCTTATGTGGCAATCGTCATTTCGCTCATACCCGCGGCGTTAACAAAGAGGTGCTGTGTGCGAAAAACGTTCTCCTGCCAAACTGGGGATGGCTGCTGGTTCTGCTGGTCGCAACGCCTGCACTGATTACCGTATTGTTCTGGAAAGAGTGGTCGGTTTACGCCTTAATTGTCGCCACTATCATTGGTCTTGGCGTGCTGGCAAAAATTTATCGCAAAGCAGAAAACCAGAAACAGCGTAAAGAGCTGGGGCTGATTGTCACTCTTACCTTCTTCAGCATGTTGTTCTGGGCCTTTGCACAGCAGGGCGGCAGTTCAATCAGCCTTTATATCGACCGTTTCGTTAACCGCGATATTTTTGGTTACACCGTTCCGACCGCCATGTTCCAGTCGATTAATGCCTTTGCCGTGATGCTGTGCGGTGTGTTCCTGGCGTGGGTCGTAAAAGAGAGTGTCGCGGGTAATCGTACCGTGCGCATCTGGGGGAAATTTGCACTTGGCCTCGGCCTGATGAGTGCCGGATTCTGCATTCTGGCCTTAAGTGCCCGCTGGTCTGCAATGTATGGTCACTCTTCTCTGCCACTGATGGTGCTGGGGCTGGCGGTGATGGGCTTTGCCGAACTGTTTATCGACCCGGTTGCCATGTCGCAAATTACACGCATTGAAATCCCCGGCGTGACCGGTGTATTAACCGGCATTTATATGCTGCTTTCTGGCGCGATTGCCAACTATCTGGCAGGGGTCATTGCCGATCAGACATCGCAAGCTTCGTTTGATGCTTCCGGGGCGATCAACTACTCCATCAATGCATATATTGAAGTGTTCGATCAAATCACCTGGGGTGCGCTGGCTTGTGTGGGGCTGGTACTGATGATTTGGCTGTACCAGGCGCTTAAGTTCAGAAACCGTGCGCTGGCGCTGGAGTCTTAATAAGTCAACACCGGTGCCTGATGCGACGCTGACGCGTCTTATCAGGCCTGGAGTCCCCTGCAATATATTGATTTTGCACTATTTAGTAGGCCGGATAAGGCGTTCACGCCGCATCCGGCATCCGGCATCCGGCATCCGGCATCCGGCATCCGGGCACGATTGCCTGACGCGTCTGTTATTTCCACTTCCTCGCAGCCTCATACGCTGCCAACGTTCGTACTCTCGCTTCTTTGTGATCAACAATCGGTTGCGGATAATCCAGCTTCACGCCTGCTTTCTCCGCCCATTTCCACGGCTCATGCACCAATTTCCCCGGCACATCGCGCAGTTCCGGTAACCACTGGCGGATAAACTCACCTTCGCGGTCAAATTTCTCGCCCTGAGTTGTCGGGTTAAAGATACGGAAATACGGCGCGGCATCAGTTCCGGTAGAAGCCGCCCATTGCCAGCCGCCGTTATTGGCAGCCAAATCACCATCAATCAGTTGCGACATAAAATATCGCTCGCCTTCGCGCCAGTCGATCAACAAATCTTTCACCAGAAAACTGGCAGTAATCATCCGCAGACGGTTATGCATCCAGCCAGTGCCATTAAGCTGGCGCATGGCAGCATCAACAATCGGATAGCCGGTCTTGCCTCCCTGCCAGGCCTTTAAATGCGCGGGGTTACTCTGCCACTGGACGCGATCGGTCCAGGCAATAAACGGGCGATGTTTACACAGCGAGGGGTGATACGTCATCAGATGGCGGTAGAACTCGCGCCAGATCAGCTCATTAAGCCAGACGCTACCCGCCCCGCCCTCCAGTGCCTGCGGTTGCTCTGCCAGCAGGCGATGCAAACACTGACGAGGCGATAATCCTCCCGTGGCCAGGCTGGCGGACAAACGGCTGGTGCCTTCCACTGCCGGAAAATTTCTTTGTTGCTCATACTCTCCGGCACCGCTCTGGCAAAACTGGCGTAATTGTGCAATCGCCGTTTTTTCTTCCACCGGAAAATGCGCTGCGTCGAAAGACAGACAGGGATAATTCAGCGTAATGGATGACGGGGGCGCTATCGATCCGCTACTACGAACTTTTGGTGCAGCGACGCACTCCGGTATCCCTTCCCGCAGCCGTTTCAGCCAGGCATTTTTAAACGGAGTAAAAACTTTGTACATCTCATGATTGCCGGTCATCACCGCGCCCGGTGGCAGGATCACGCTGTCGTCAAATCCTTCACACACCACGTTATGCAACGTTTTCTCAACTAGGGCATCCCGCGCTCGCTCGTTCACCTCGTACTGATAGTTATAAAACAGATGGGTTACGCGGTTTTCCTCACACACCTGTTTAACCATTTCAACGCTGGCGGCAAAATCATCCACTTCATGAAACAACAAGGGAATGCCTTTTTCCGCCAACATGATTTGCAGTGTATTAAGTTGAGCATTGATAAATTCAGCCTGACGCGGCGACATATTATGCGTCGCCCACTGACGAGGTGTAGCAATATACAGCGCCAGCACGCGTGCAGACGGATTGCGACAGGCAGCCGCCAGCGCCAGATTATCGTGCAGACGTAAATCCTGGCGGAACCAGACCAGATGGGTGGTCATAAAACTCCTGCATAGCGCAAGTTAAAAATACGCGGCCAAAGTTCGAAATAACGCTGCCCTGAAAGCCAGGCGTTAGGATAAAGCGCCATATAGTGTTTGATACGCATCAGCGGCGCAAGAAGAGGCTGCTCGCCACGGCGATAACTGTCGATAAGCGCAGCCAGTTGCTGGCGTTCTGTAGAATCAAGGTACGGGCGAAAATAACCCTGAACGTGCATCAAAACGTTGGTGTGATCGCGCGGGTTGGCGGGGTGAGAAAGCAAAACAATTACGCGTTGGCGATATTCGTTGTAATAGTCATCCAGATTTTGCCACCGGTGAATATCAGCCACAAACGGGCCAAGTTTGCGGTACTCAGGCTGGGAATGAGCCAGAAAGACGAGTTTATAGCGGCTGTGATAATCGAGAAGCGCCCCGCGCGTTAAGCCTCGCTCTTTGAGATTGTGTAACGCATGCAAAGCAAAAATGCGGATAAGGGGGCTGTCATCTAATAGTTGGTGATCCATTACTGCTCCTGAACGGTTTACAGGAGTAAGTGTAGACAATGGGAAATGAGATTTGTGGAGTTAATCCTGTTGTAGGAATGTGTGATGGGGCGTTTAGTGTGCTAAACGAGAATTAAATAATAAAAAGCCGGGAAGATTTAATTTTCCTCCCAGCTTTTTTAAAGTTTATTTATAGCTTGGTTAATTTCAAATAATAATGAGACAATATCTTTCGCAGAGCCATTATAAATGGGAATATCCCAATCAAAATCCTTTATTAAACAAATATAAAACTTCCCATTTATATCAAAAGATGGTCGCCACCCAACATCCAAAAGATACCCACCTGGATATTCAACCTGGAGCATATCTTCCTTAAGTTCATCTCGCTGTTCATTAAGAGGGATGCTTTGCTTCAGGGAAAAGTCATTAAAAACAACATTCCCTTTTTTTCCTAAGAAATCAATGTTCATGGTGTTGTTAGCCTTCGGAATTCATCGAGTGATATGGGATGCCCATGTATTTTCCCATCGCTAAGTTCAACTCGAACCCATTGAGATTCTTTACCCTCACTGGCCCCAATAACCAGGGCAAAATTACGAAAGCCCGCTCCCCGCAAGGACTGACGCCAGGTAGTTTCTGTCCATGGCTGCTTTTCGCATCTTACGTCTT
>NZ_PTSR01000040.1:0-25406 GCF_002965345.1 Escherichia sp. MOD1-EC5950 | reverse complement strand
GTGGTGGGTGATGACGGGATCGAACCGCCGACCCCCTCCTTGTAAGGGAGGTGCTCTCCCAGCTGAGCTAATCACCCGATACTACGCTGGATACTACAACTAACTATGCTAGTGGTGGGTCGTGCAGGATTCGAACCTGCGACCAATTGATTAAAAGTCAACTGCTCTACCAACTGAGCTAACGACCCACTTTAGTGTTGCTTTCGGTTTGTTTGATATCCCGTGGCAACGGCGGCATATATTACTGATTTCAGATTTGAGCGCAACAAAAATTTCGATGTAGATCACTCAACTGCTTATGATTCGCACGACACGACCAGAAATAATGCGACTTCTGGTCGCGTGTTATGCATTACATGGCGTTCAGACGTTTTTGTGCCTGTTTGGCGCCATCAGTACCAGGGTACTTACTGATAACCTGTTGGTACACGGCTTTCGCTTTCGCAGTGTCACCTTTGTCCTGCATGATGACGCCGACCTTAAACATCGCATCTGCAGCCTTCGGTGACTTCGGATAGTTTTTCACTACCGAAGCAAAATAGTACGCCGCATCATCTTTCTTACCCTTGTTGTAGTTTAACTGACCCAGCCAATAATTGGCGTTTGGCAGGTAAGTTGAATCAGGATAATTTTTGATGAAATTCTGAAATGCCACCATCGCATCATCCTGGCGGGATTTATCCTGCACCAGTGCAATAGCTGCATTGTAATCAGTGTTTGCATCACCGCTTTTCACCGGCGCGCCAGCACTCGCAGTACCAGCATCAGCCGTTGGCGTTGTTGCCGCCGCCCCGCTTTGCTCAACGCTGGCAGATTGCGTCGCTGCACCACCGCTGCTGAGGCTATCGATCTGCAACAGGATCTGCTTTTGCCGCTCCACGACCTGATTTAGTTGATACTGATTTTCCTGAATTTGACCACGCAGGGAATCAATATCGGACTGATTATCGGAGAGTTGCTGCTGAAGTTGAGTTAAAAGCTGACTGTGAGCATTAGAAATACGCTCAAGTTGAGTGACGCGGTCTTCGACCGAGCCTGAGCCGACACTACTGATTGGTGCCTGAGCAAAAGCGGCCCAGGGGGCCGCTATACCAACCAGTAACGACAGACTCAATAGTTGATGTCTGAAGTTACTGCTCATGCAATTCTCTTAGTAAACCAGTACCGCACGACGGTTTTTGGAGTATGCCGCTTCGTCATGGCCCAGTACTGCAGGTTTTTCTTTACCGTAAGAAACGATGGAGATCTGGTCAGCAGAAACACCTTTACCCTGCAGGTACATCTTAACGGCGTTCGCACGACGTTCACCCAGGGAAATGTTGTATTCCGGAGTACCACGTTCGTCCGCGTGACCTTCTACGGTGACTTTGTAAGACGGGTTGCTACGCAGGAAGTTTGCGTGTGCATCCAGCATTTGAGCGAAATCAGAACGGATATCGTATTTGTCCAGATCGAAGTAAACGATATTATTCTGCTGTAGCTGTTGCATTTGCAGACGAGCCTGCTCTTCGGAAGACATGTTGCCGTTACCGCCGTTCGCATCCATACCAGTGCCGGCACCCAGCATGCCTTCGCTGCCGTCATTGCTGGCGTTCTTGTTGGAAGAACATGCCGCAATTGCCATAACAGGCAGAGCAATCATCAGCCCTTTCAGCACTTTGTTCAGTTGCATTTCAATGATTCCTTTACTATTCAATTAATTATTATCACAGATACGGCGACCAGGCAGGGAATTTGACCTGTCCATCAGTTGCCGGAAGACGCGCTTTGAAACGCCCATCTGTAGAAACCAAATTCAGCACGGATCCCATCCCCTGAGAAGAGCTGTAGATTACCATAGTGCCGTTAGGTGCCAGACTTGGCGTTTCATCCAGGAACGTTGACGACAGAACTTGTACGCCTCCCGTTACCAGATCTTGTTTGGCAATGTGCTGCTGCCCACCATTGGAGCTGACCATTACCATAAATTTACCGTCGCTGCTGACATCCGCATCCTGGTTCTGCGAACCTTCCCAGGTAATACGTTGTGGCGCACCGCCGTTGATATTCACTTTATAAACCTGCGGACGACCTGCCTGGTCAGAAGTAAATGCCAGGTTCTGGCTATCCGGGAACCAGGTCGGTTCAGTGTTGTTGCTACGGCCATCAGTCACCTGACGAATCTGACCAGAAGCTAAATCCATTACGTACAGGTTCAGGCTACCCGTTTTAGACAGGGCAAACGCCAGTTTGCTGCCATCCGGTGAGAACGCTGGCGCACCGTTGTGACGCGGAAATGAAGCCACCTGACGCACAGCGCCATTTGCCAGCGTCTGGATAACCAGCGCGGAACGACCGCTTTCGAAGGTGACATATGCCAGTTTAGAACCGTCTGGTGACCACGCTGGAGACATCAGCGGCTGAGGAGAGCGGTGAACCACAAACTGGTTGTAGCCATCGTAGTCAGATACGCGCAATTCGTACGGGAACTGACCACCGTTGGTCTGAACAACGTAGGCAATACGAGTACGGAACGCACCCTTAATGCCGGTCAGTTTTTCAAACACTTCGTCACTGGCGGTATGGCCAGCATAACGCAGCCATTGCTTGTTAACTTTATATGAGTTCTGAGCAAGTACAGTACCCGGAGCACCACCGGTATCAACTAGCTGATAAGCAACATTGTAAGAGCCGTCCGGGTTCGGAGTGACCTGACCTACAACCACAGCGTCAATACCCAGTGCAGACCATGCTGCGGGTTGAACTTCCTGCGCGCTACCCGGCTGCTGTGGCAGACGAGCGCGATCTAACGGGTTAAATTTACCGCTGTTACGCAAGTCAGCAGCAACGATGCCGCCAATATCTTCAGGTGCCGCACCAGGCCCTACCCACTGGAAAGGAACGACACCAATAGGACGACCGGAATCTACACCACTGTCGATCACAATGCGGACTTCAGCGTGCAGAACCGACGCCCACAGTATGAGAAAACCAAATGCTACTCGTAATGCCTGCTTCATCATATCTCCCTTATCCGGACAGATAGTCCACGATAATTTAGCAGAATGTTAACAAACTCAAATACACAAAACTACCAGAACCCCGCGACAACCGATGTCTGATATTAACCGCCGTGACGGCCAACATCGCGATTACGGCTTGAAGTCCAATGGTGCGTTTTTGAACACTTCATATACTGCCTGGCTTGGTGGTTTCGGGATCTTCGCAAGTTTAGCTGCTGCCAGTGCAGCCTGACAAAGTGCGGGATCGCCACCTTCAGGTTTGATATCCAGTAACATGCCATCTGGTGCCAGTTTTATGCGCAGCGTACAGGTTTTGCCTGCATAAGACGATGCGTCATAAAACTTACTTTCGATAGCAGATTTAATCTGCCCGGCATAGTTATTGATATCTGCACCTGATGCGCCATTGTTTTTAGTATTACCACTCCCGGCAGGCGAAGCATTGTTCCCTTTCGCCCCACCACCGGTTTTCGGTGCATTCTTACCAGAGCTTAGCTCACCGAAGATATCATCTGCCTCTGCGGCCGCTTTAGCTGCAGCGGCTTTTTCAGCAGCCGCTTTTGCCGCTGCTGCTTTCTTCTCGGCTGCGGCTTTCTCTGCTGCAGCTTTCTCTGCCGCTGCTTTCTTATCAGCCGCAGCCTTCGCTTTTTCAGCAGCTTCAGCCGCTGCTTTCTTTCTTGCTTCAGCAGCGGCGGCTTCTGCAGCTTCGGCTTTCTTCTTCAGTGCCGCAGCAGCTTTGGCGGCTTCAGCCTCAGCTTTCTTCTGCGCTTCGGCTGCGGCTTTGGCAGCTTCTGCTTCCGCTTTTTTCTTCGCATCCGCAGCCGCTTTCTTCGCCGCTTCGGCTGCTGCTTTGGCATCCGCTTCGGCCTTCGCTTTAGCATCTGCCGCAGCTTTCGCTGCCGCTTCTTCCGCTTGCTTCTGCTTTAACTCAGCCTGTTTGGCGGCGTCTTCAGCCTGCTTTTTCTGTTCCTGAGCAGCTAACCGCTCTTTCTCAAGTTGCTTCAGGCGTTCCTGTTCAGCCGCTTGCTTTTCACGGAGTTCTTCGGCTGCCTGCTGTTCCTTAATCTTGCGCTGCTCTTCGGAACGCTTCGCGCTTGACTCCTGGCTTTGCATGCGTTTGTACTGCTCAACTACCGCACCTGAATCAACCATTACGGCGTCGATAGACGAACCACCGCCACCTCCGGCTGAAGCTTCTATATTCTCATCGAACGAACTCCAGATCAGCGCCGCAAATAAGATGACATGCAGCACTGCTGAAATAATTATCGCCCGTTTGAGCTTGTCGTTTTGTTCGGTTGCCTTTGACACTCTCGGTTCCCAAAAACTGTTCGCCTGTTACCCGCTCTCTTTCAAGCAAGGGAAACGCAGATGCTTAGATAGGCTGCGTCATTAAACCAACCGATTTCACACCCGCACTGTGTAACAAGTTCAGCGCTTTAATTATTTCATCGTAAGGCACATCTTTTGCGCCACCGATCAGAAAGACCGTTTTCGGATTAGCCTTGAAACGGCTGGAGATTTCTGCCACCACCTGCTCTGGAGGTAAACGCTCCAGGCGATCTTTCTCAACCACCACGGTGTACTGACCAATACCAGATACTTCAACTATCACTGGCGGATTATCGTTACTACTCACTGCCTGCGATTCAGTAGCGTCTGGCAGATCGACCTCCACACTCTGGGTAATGATGGGTGCTGTCGCCATAAAGATCAGCAACAGCACCAGCAGTACATCCAGCAACGGTACGATGTTGATTTCGGACTTGAGATCGCGACGACCTCGTCCACGCGCTCTGGCCATGGCTTACCCCTTGTTGCTCTCGCTAACGGTAAACGCCTGGCGGTGCAGAATCGCAGTAAACTCTTCCATAAAGTTATCGTAATTCAGTTCCAGTTTGTTTACGCGTTGGTTAAGACGGTTGTAAGCCATAACCGCCGGAATAGCGGCGAACAGACCGATTGCCGTGGCAATCAACGCTTCTGCGATACCGGGAGCCACCATTTGCAGTGTTGCCTGCTTCACCGCACCAAGGGCAATAAAAGCGTGCATGATCCCCCAGACTGTACCAAACAAACCGATATACGGGCTGATAGAACCCACCGTACCGAGAAACGGAATGTGTGTTTCCAGATTTTCCAGCTCACGATTCATAGAGATACGCATCGCACGTGCAGCCCCTTCCACCACTGCTTCCGGCGCATGGCTGTTGGCACGATGCAGGCGCACAAATTCTTTGAACCCGCTGTAAAAGATTTGTTCCGACCCAGTGAGATTATCCCGTTTTCCCTGGCTCTCCTGATAGAGGCGAGAAAGTTCGATTCCAGACCAGAATTTATCTTCAAACGCTTCGGCTTCACGCGCTGCAGCGTTAAGAATACGGGTCCGCTGGATAATAATGGCCCAGGATGCGATTGAAAAACCAATCAAAATCAACATGATAAGTTTAACCAGAAGGCTAGCCTTCAGGAACAAATCAAGGATATTCATGTCAGTCACTGCTTAAACTCCGCGACAATAGACTTAGGAAGCGCACGAGGCTTCATTTTGAGTGGGTCAACGCAAACAATCAGAACCTCGGCTTCATTCAGCAGAGTATTCTCGGCGTTGACAATACGTTGCGTGAAAACCAAAGAGGTGCCACGCATTGATGTTATTTCAGTCTGTATTTCGAGCATATCGTCGAGCCGTGCAGGTGCGTAATATTCCACCGTCATTTTACGCACCACGAAGGCAACACGTTCAGCCATCAGTGCCTGTTGGCTAAAGTGATGGTGGCGCAGCATCTCTGTGCGTGCTCTTTCATAAAAAGCGATGTAACTGGCATGGTACACCACACCACCGGCATCAGTATCTTCATAATAGACACGAACCGGCCATCGAAACAGCGTTGTATTCACTTTACATCCCGGTAATGCAACAAAAGTTAGAACTTTTAAACGCTGCTACTATACGCGTGCGATTGAGGTTTGGGAATGAGGGTAAGTTAAGGGAGCGTAAAAATTTATGGACCCTCAACGGCCCATAAATTTTTAAAGAGAATTCTGATTTAAAAGAAGAAGAAAATCAGCCCTACAATGAGAACAAGATCAGCAAGCAATGGGCAAAAAATCCCTTTCCAAAGAACCTTCTGCGGACGAAACCCCACGCCGTGAATAACGCCTGCGCAGACGGCCCACATCAGCAATAATCCATGCCAGATTTCCAGCTCACTGGTCTTCGCGGCAAAACGTGATGGGTCCCAAAACATACATCCTGCTAACAGAAGCGCCATCACGAAGGAAAGCGCCCTCAGAGGGCGCTTGTCCATTACCGCATACAAGGTTGCGATAATCTTACTCATCAACTGTCTTCTTGACCGGCTTTGCCTGATTCGACGTGCTCAAGCGCCAGCGCGGTAATTACCCCAAATGAACAGGCAAGAAGCGTTCCCAGAATCCATGCGAAATACCACATTTTTAGCTCCTTACTTAGTACAGAGAGTGGGTGTTACGTTCAATATCTTCTTTGGTGATACGTCCGAACATTTTCCAGTAACACCAGGCGGTGTAGAGCAGAATGATCGGCACCAGAACCACCGCAACCCAGGTCATGACGTTAAGCGTCAGTTGGCTGGAAGTTGCATCCCACATTGTCAGACTTGCATTCATCATGGTGCTGGACGGCATTACAAACGGGAACATTGCAATACCCGCAGTCAGAATGATGCAGGCCAGTGTCAGAGAAGAGAACACAAACGCCCACGCGGCTTTATCCATACGCGCAGTCAGGATAGTCAGCAGTGGTAGAACCACCCCCAGAGCCGGAATAGCCCACAGAATTGGCGTGTTGTTGAAGTTCACCAGCCATGCACCAGCTTCACGAACCACTTCTTTATTCAGCGGGTTAGATGCTGCGTAATGGTCCATTGTCGACTTCACAACATAACCGTCGATACCGTACATCACCCATACGCCAGCCAGTGCGAAGCACACCAGCGTTACCAGCGCCGCCACCTGAGCCGTTGCACGGGTACGCAGGTGCAGTTCACCAACGGTGCGCATTTGCAGATAGGTTGCACCCTGAGTGATGATCATCCCGACGCTTACCACACCAGCCAGCAGGCCGAACGGATTGAGCAGTTGGAAGAAGTTACCGGTGTAGTACAGACGGAGATATTCATCAACATTGAACGGTACACCCTGCAACAGGTTACCGAACGCCACGCCAATCACCAGCGGCGGAACGAAGCTACCAATGAAGATGCCCCAGTCCCACATGTTACGCCAGCGGGTTTCTTCAATCTTGGAACGGTAATCAAAACCGACCGGACGGAAGAACAAAGATGCCAGCACGAGGATCATCGCGACATAGAAGCCGGAAAACGCAGCGGCATAGACCATCGGCCAGGCAGCAAATAATGCGCCGCCTGCAGTGATCAGCCAAACCTGGTTACCGTCCCAGTGTGGGGCGATGGAGTTAATCATAATTCGACGCTCGGTGTCGTTACGACCGAGGAAACGGGTGAGCATGCCCACCCCCATGTCGAAACCGTCAGTGACTGCAAAACCAATCAGCAGAATGCCAACCAGCAGCCACCAGATAAAACGCAATACTTCATAATCGATCATTTGACGACTCCTGTCTTAGCGTGCCGGCTGAGTAGTCGTGGAAGACTGCTCAAAGTGATAGCGACCGGTTTTCAGACTGCTTGGGCCGAGGCGTGCAAACTTGAACATTAAGAACATTTCTGCCACCAGGAACAGGGTATACAGGCCGCAAATCAGAACCATAGAGAAGATGAGATCGCCTGCAGTCAGCGACGAGTTCGCCACTGCGGTAGGCAGCACCTCACCGATAGCCCACGGTTGACGACCATATTCGGCAACAAACCAGCCCGCTTCTACAGCGATCCACGGCAGCGGAATACCGTACAGCGCGGCGCGCAGCAGCCATTTTTTCTCACCGATACGGTTGCGGATTACGCTCCAGAAGGAGAGCGCGATAATTGCCAGCAGCAGGAAGCCACACGCCACCATGATGCGGAACGCGAAGTACAGCGGTGCTACACGTGGAATAGAGTCTTTGGTTGCCTGTTGAATCTGCGCTTCAGTCGCATCCGCCACATTCGGCGTATAGCGTTTCAGCAGCAGACCATAACCGAGATCTTTCTTCATGCTATTGAACTGATCGCGTACAGCCTGGTCGGTAGAACCAGAACGCAGTTGCTCAAGCAGAGAGTACGCTTTCATCCCGTTACGGATACGTTCTTCGTGCTGCACCATCAGCTCTTTCAGGCCGATAACCGGCGTATCCACAGAACGTGTAGCGATGATACCCAGCGCATAAGGGATCTGGATTGCAAATTTGTTCGTCTGCTCTTCCTGATCAGGAATACCGAACAGAGTAAAGGCAGCAGGCGCAGGTTGAGTTTCCCACTCGGCTTCAATAGCAGCCAGTTTGGTTTTCTGCACGTCACCCATTTCGTAACCGGATTCATCACCCAGAACAATAACGGACAGAACAGCAGCCATACCGAAGCTTGCAGCGATAGCAAAGGAGCGTTTTGCGAAGGCGAAGTCACGGCCTTTCAGCATATACCATGCGCTGATACCGAGGATGAACATCGCGCCAGTCACATAACCAGACGCAACAGTGTGAACGAATTTCACCTGAGCAACCGGGTTAAGCACCAGCTCGGAGAAGCTCACCATCTCCATACGCATAGTTTCGAAATTGAAATCGGACGCGATTGGGTTTTGCATCCAGCCGTTCGCAACCAGAATCCACAGTGCGGACAGGTTTGAACCGAGCGCCACCAGCCAGGTGACACACATATGCTGAACTTTACCCAGACGATCCCAACCGAAGAAGAACAGACCTACAAAGGTGGATTCGAGGAAGAAGGCCATCAGACCTTCGATTGCCAGCGGCGCACCGAAGATATCCCCTACATAGTGAGAATAATAAGACCAGTTAGTCCCGAACTGGAACTCCATGGTTAAACCGGTTGCCACACCCAGAGCAAAGTTGATACCAAACAACTTGCCCCAGAACTTTGTCATATCTTTATAAATCTGTTTGCCGGAAAGGACGTAGACCGTTTCCATGATGGCCAGCAGGAACGCCATACCGAGCGTCAGTGGCACAAAAAGGAAGTGGTACATCGCGGTCAAGGCAAACTGTAAGCGCGACAGTTCGACTATATCTAACATCATGACTCCTTGCTCATCGCATGAAGACTCCGAGAGTGAACCCCGTTAGAAAGGGTCACACGCATGCCCCAATACAAAATTATTTGCTCGCCCCTATCGTTGCCATTTCATCAAAAGAGGAAAAGACAATGATAAAAAGTTACAAACATGTTAATGAATAAACCAAATTGATCCCGCAATTATATTACGCCGCAAAATCCTTACAATAAACAGGTTTTTATTGAACAAATTTGCATTTTTCGACAGTGATCAATTTATAGCGAAATTGTCACCATCTCACCAATTTGATCTACGACAATTTATCGTGTTTTGCAGATTTTTTTCAAGAATTAAAAATTGATTTATATCAAAATCAATCAGATATGTTAATTATGTGTGAATTAGAGATTGTTGGTAATTTTATTGTTAACGTATTGTAAACCATAAATGCATAATTATTATCGCAATGGAGAGATATAGATAAAAAACCAGTATTTTATTTAACAGAGCTGCTTTATCGACTTTTTATAATACTAATTAGTTAGAGTAGCCAATTTGTTGCCATTTTACATAATATATTTTTATCAAAGTTAATCGATTGTTGTCTTTATGAGCACATTCCTATGAGTCCATTATTTTATTGTTTCTCTGGTAATAATCACTTATAGGAACAGATGTATTGGGTATAGTCAGGCGGGACGAAAAATTTTTAAGCGAAATTATAGGGTATAGGTATTTTCCCGCTCTTGTCCTCTACGATTAATTCAGCAATTAACAATTAAGAAAAATAGCAGGTAATTCAGCAAGTAAGTCTACCGCAGGCTGTTATATATAGAATATTGTTATTCATTTAACAGCAACACGAAACAACGAAGTGGGATTGTAAGTGAGTGTTATAAAACTCCAGATTCCTTCGAACAATACGTTACCCTGCCTCTAAAAAATACTCCTATGGCGTAAAGTTGATTAGCTCCAACGAATGGCATAACCCTGTGCAGGATATTAACTACTTGTTACTTACAACATTATTTTTACAATTCTGCGTTAAGCCAGAAGCGAATAGTATTGAATACATACATCAAACTTTTTTAATTGCCTTTATAGGGGTTAAAAGTGTGCCCAAAATGCAAATTAGATGTTGATCACAATTATATCAACATATTAGATCAATAGAATTTAAAAAAAATTAAAATCAATGGCGCAAGGCATCGCAACGCATTGAATTTTCTCATCTATTTAAACACACATTATAAACAAACATTTTACGAAAGATATTTTGAAAATAGATCAATTGCATCCTAATGACTGGGCAAAGAAACTCCAGTGATATTAAGCATGTGCCGTTATGTATGGCCATAAATACAACGTGTGTAACTTATTTTACTCTCTGTCTTACAAAGGATTACCCATGAAGAAAGCAACACTTGTGATTGGCGTTATTGGCGCTGACTGCCATGCAGTAGGCAATAAAGTTCTGGATCGTGTTTTTACCACCCATGACTTCAGGGTCATTAATCTGGGCGTTATGGTCAGCCAGGACGAATATATTGATGCTGCCATTGAAACTGGCGCTAACGCAATTGTGGTTTCCTCTATCTATGGTCATGGCGATATCGACTGTCTGGGCATGCGTGAACGCTGCATCGAGCGCGGGCTGGGTGACATTCTGCTTTATGTGGGCGGTAACCTGGTGGTGGGTAAACATGACTTCGCTGACGTGGAAATCAAATTCAAAGAAATGGGTTTTGATCGCGTCTTCGCCCCCAGCCATGACTTAGAAGATGTCTGCCAACTGATGACCAACGATATCAACCAACGTCATGGCGTAGAAATACACATTCTCGAAGAGGCAATCTGATGCAAATTGTCTCTGTCGATATTGGATCGACGTGGACCAAAGCAGCCCTCTTCACTCGGGAGGGGGACGCGTTAACGTTGGTTAACCACGTTCTGACTCCAACCACCACGCACCATCTGGCGGAAGGTTTTTTCTCCAGCCTGAACCAGGTGTTAAACGTAGATAATGCCCTCCCCCTGTTAAACTGCGGTGAGGTTGCATTGAAGTATTCCTCCTCAGCCAAAGGGGGACTGGCGGTCGCTGCAATGGGGTTAGTGCCTTCTATCACCCTGGAAACTGCGAAAGTAACCGCTCACTCTGCTGGCGCTAAAATCACGCAATATTACGCCTACAAGCTGAACCGCCGTGATATTCAGGCGCTGGAAGAGACACCGCCAGACATCCTGTTGTTCACCGGCGGCACCGACGGCGGTGAAGAAAGTTACGGACTGAATAACGCCCGCGTGCTGGCAGAATCAAAACTCGACTGCGCCATTATTTATGCCGGAAACAGGGATATTCAGGATGAAGTGCAAGCCATCCTTGGGCATAAAGAGCTGACTATCGTCGATAACGTCCTGCCTGACCTTGACCATCCAACCCCTTTGGCCGCGCGTCAGGCCATCTGCGACATTTTTCTCAAACGTATTGTTAAAGGAAAAGGACTGGATGTCATTGTTGATGAAACAGGCGAAGAACCGATGCCGACACCGTGGACGGTCTATGAGTTGGTAAAGGCCATCAGCAATGTAAATAGTCACTGGAAAGAGTTCATTCTTCTCGACATGGGCGGCGCAACCACCGACGTCTATTCCGCCTGCATTAATCATCTCACGCCAGATACCGTTTTGCACGGCGTACCAGAACCATTCATAAAACGAACCGTAGAAGGCGATCTGGGGATGCGCGTCTCGGCGGCGGTGGTTGGTGAAAACGCAAAAGACTTAGTCAATATGATCTTTGCTCAGCAACCCGTGCAGCAGGAGGCTTTTTATCATTACCTTCGTCATTTGGCCGCTCATCCCGAATACTTACCCGCTAACACAGAAGAAAAATATTTCGATGCTGTGCTGGCCGGGCTGTGCGTGGGTTACGCCACAGAACGTCATGCGGGCACCAAAAAAGAAGTCTGCACCTGCGTCGGTAATGTTGATTTACAAATGGGACGCGACCTTACCACCGTGCACAAAGTCATCGGCTCCGGTGGATGGCTGTCGCGCGCCAGCCAGTTTGATATTCATCACTGGCTGAAGTACCGCGAGTTAAACGACGACGGCAAACGCATTCTCTTACCGACTCAATTTGAATATTACCGTGATTCACAGGGGCTATTTCCACTGCTGGCAAACGTCGCCAGAGTAGACCCGCAAGCCGCTGCGCTCACCAGTATTCAATGCTTAACCCTATAACAATTAAGGCAGCAACCAATGGAACTTCGAAACAAGAAATTAACCCATGACGAATTCATGGCCGAGCGGCAACAGGTACTGAAAACCTGGGAAACTGGCAAGGACGTTGAAAAATTCGAAGATGGCGTTAAATACCAACAAACCATTCCTGAACATAAACGCTTCTCCCTTGCCCTGCTGAAAGCAGACCTGGAAGGTAAAACACTTAGCCAGCCGCGCGCTGGCGTGGCGCTGATGGACGAACACATTGAACTACTGAAAACACTACAAGAAGAGTGCGATCTGCTGCCGAGCACCATTGATGCCTACACCCGTCTGAATCGTTACGAAGAAGCGGCGGTGGGCATTAAGAAGTCCATCGAAGCCGGAACATCTAAACTGAACGGTTTACCGGTGGTTAACCACGGTGTCGCAGCGTGCCGCCGTCTGACCGAAACCCTGCAAAAACCGTTACAGATCCGCCACGGCACGCCAGATGCGCGCCTGCTGGCTGAAATCTCAATGGCCAGTGGCTTCACCAGTTATGAAGGCGGCGGCATTTCCTACAATATTCCGTATGCCAAACGTGTAACGCTGGAAAAATCTATCCGCGACTGGCAGTACTGCGACCGCTTAATGGGGTTGTATGAAGAACATGGCATTCGTATCAACCGCGAACCATTTGGCCCACTGACTGGAACGCTGATCCCGCCATTTATCTCGCACTCTGTTGCGATTATCGAGGGCCTGTTGGCGTTGGAACAAGGCGTAAAATCTATCACTGTTGGTTATGGCCAGGTCGGCTGCCTGACACAAGATATTGCGGCGATCCGGTCTCTACGTGAACTCGCGCACGAATACTTCCAAAACAATGGTTATACGGACTACGAGTTAAGTACGGTGTTCCACCAGTGGATGGGCGGTTTTCCGGAAGACGAATCGAAAGCGTTCGCCATTATCTCCTGGGGCGCGGCGGTAGCAGGCATGTCGGGCGCAACTAAAGTTATCACCAAAAGCCCACATGAAGCATGGGGTATACCTACCGCCGCCGCCAACGTGCAGGGGCTGAAAGCCTCCCGTCAAATGCTCAATATGGTCAGCGATCAAAAATTCCCGCCATGCCCTGTGGTTGAACTGGAAATTGAGCTGATTAAAAGTGAAGTTCGTGCCGTCCTGAATAAAGTGTTCGAACTGGGCAATGGTGATATCGCGCGCGGTACAGTGCTGGCTTTTGAAGCGGGTGTACTGGATGTACCCTTTGCGCCAGCCGCCTGCAACGCGGGCAAACTTCTTCCGGTTCGTGACAACACCGGGGCTATCCGCGTACTTGAAGCCGGAGCCGTTCCTCTGCCAAAAGAGATTCTTGACCTCCACCACGATTACGTTGCCGAACGCGCACGCGTTGAAGGACGCCAACCGACATTCCAGATGGTTGTAGATGACATCAATGCCGTATCCCACAGCAAATTAATAGGAAGACCATAATGAAAATAAAACAGGCCCTTTTCACCGCTGGTTACTCATCGTTCTATTTCGACGACCAGCAGGCGATAAAAAACGGAGCGGGTCATGACGGCTTTTTTTATACCGGGGAGCCAGTAACGCCCGGTTTTAGCGCTGTGCGCCAGGCCGGGGAGTGCGTTTCAGTTCAGTTGATTCTGGAAAACGGTGCCGTCGCCGTCGGTGACTGTGCTGCTGTTCAATACTCCGGAGCCGGTGGCCGCGATCCACTATTCCTTGCTGAACACTTTATTCCGTTCCTCAACACGCATATCAAACCTTTGCTGGAAGGTCGTGATGTGGACGCATTCCTGCCGAATGCCCGTTTCTTCGACAAACTGCGTATTGACGGCAACCTGCTGCACACTGCCGTGCGTTATGGTTTATCGCAGGCATTACTTGACGCCACCGCGCTGGCAACCGGTCGCCTGAAAACCGAGGTCGTTTGTGCCGAATGGCAATTACCCTGCGTAGCGGAATCCATTCCGTTATTTGGTCAAAGCGGTGACGACCGTTACATCGCTGTGGATAAAATGATCCTTAAAGGCGTCGATGTCCTGCCACATGCATTGATTAATAACGTTGAAGAGAAGCTGGGCTATAAAGGTGAAAAACTACGCGAATATATCCGTTGGCTGGCGGATCGCATTTTGGGCAAACGCACCAGCGCACGCTATCGCCCTACCCTGCACATTGACGTTTACGGCACTATCGGTCTGATCTTCGATATGGATCCGGTGCGCTGCGCCCAATACATCGCCAGTCTGGAAGACGAAGCACAAGGTTTGCCACTGTACATTGAAGGTCCTGTCGATGCCGGTAATAAACCTGATCAAATTCGCTTGTTAACCGCCATCACCAAAGAGCTGACGCGCCTCGGTTCCGGCGTGAAAATTGTCGCTGACGAGTGGTGTAACACCTACCAGGATATCGTTGATTTCACCGATGCAGGCAGTTGTCATATGGTGCAAATTAAAACGCCGGATCTTGGCGGTGTTCATAACATCGTTGACGCAGTGTTGTATTGCAACAAACACGGAATGGAAGCCTACCAGGGCGGCACCTGCAACGAAACAGAGATCAGCGCCCGCACCTGTGTGCACGTTGCGCTGGCCGCACGCCCAATGCGTATGCTGGTCAAGCCAGGGATGGGTTTCGACGAAGGCCTCAACATCGTCTTCAACGAAATGAATCGTACTATCGCACTGTTGCAGGCTAAGGGATAACAGATGGCTCGTAAATTCAAAGTGTTATCGCCAACAGCCATTCTTGGTTATGGTTTCCCGGAAGAAAGTTTTAATAAGGCGATGGAAGAATCTCCGGATCTGATCGCCGTTGACGCCGGTTCATCTGACCCAGGTCCCCATTACCTGGGGGCGGGTAAAGCCTTTACCGACCGGGCGGGCGTCAAACGCGACCTGCGTTACATGATAACCGCTGGCGTGAAGAACAACATTCCGGTGGTAATCGGTACGGCAGGCGGCTCCGGCGCGGCCCCACATCTGGAGTGGTGCCGTGAAATTATTCATGAAATTGCGCAAGAAGAAAAACTCTCGTTCTCGATGGCGCTGATTCCTGCTGACGTCGACAAAGCACTCGTCCACGAAGCGCTGGATAATGGCAAAATCACGGCGCTGGATTTTGTCCCGGCATTAACCCATGAAGCAATCGACGAAAGTACCTACATTGTGGCGCAAATGGGGATCGAGCCTTTCCAGCGGGCGCTGAAAGCAGGCGCTCAGGTGGTTCTGGGTGGGCGCGCTTACGACCCGGCCTGCTTTGCCGCACTGCCTATCATGCAGGGGTTTGACGAAGGGCTGGCGCTGCACTGCGGGAAAATCCTTGAGTGCGCGGCCATTGCCGCAACGCCTGGCTCCGGTTCAGACTGTGCAATGGGTATCATTGACGACAACGGCTTTACGCTGAAGACATTTAATCCACAGCGTAAATTTACCGAAACGTCCGCCGCCGCGCATACGTTGTATGAGAAATCTGATCCGTACTTCCTGCCTGGACCTGGCGGCGTACTGAATCTAAAGAGCTGTACATTTAAAGCGGTCAATGATGGCGAAGTGTATGTCAGCGGTTCAAAACATGAAGAAACGCCGTATGCCCTGAAACTGGAAGGCGCCCGTCGGGTTGGCTTCCGCTGCCTGACCATTGCCGGGACCCGCGATCCTATTATGATTGCCGGGATCGACAAAATTATCGAAGAAGTGAAAGCAAGCGTAGCGAGTAACCTTTCGCTGGACGATGACAGCATCCGCATTACATTCCACCTGTACGGAAAAAATGGCGTCATGGGTGCTCATGAACCCACGCAAACTGCCGGACACGAACTGGGGATCCTGCTGGATGTCGTCGCGCCAACTCAGGAGATTGCCAATAGCGTTTGCTCGCTGGTGCGTTCAACCATGTTGCACTATGGCTATGAAAATCGCATCGCTACCGCAGGTAACCTCGCCTTCCCGTTCTCGCCCTCAGATGTACAGGCTGGGCCGGTATATGAGTTCTCGATCTATCACCTGATTGAAGCCAACGACGCACTGCGTTTTGATTTTCACATCGAACAGGTGACGCCGGAAGGAGTTCAGGCATGAAACAGTCAATTCGTTCACTGGCGCAGGTGATCCGCTCCAAAAACGCCGGACCCTATGAACTGGTTTTAGATATTTTATTTAAAACGAAAGAAAACTATGAGCGAGTTAAATCATCTGGGCAATTAACCCCAGAACTGGTGGCTGGCTTATATCATGTTGAACCTGAATTTATTCATCGTATTGTCTGGTTTGATCCTTCTAATGCAGTAAAAATCGTCATGCCACGAGATATTATTTCCGGAAATGTGGGTGATAGTGATGTTTATGGTGCACAGCAACACGCACCTTTATTAAGTATTCATTTTGATATTTAATAATTAATATTGTTTAGATTATCAACCTCATAAATGTACCTGCACAGATTTATTCATGACAGGTACATTTATCTAAATATATCAATAAAATAAATTGCGAAGCATGCTGGTATTATCACATCTTAAATAACGGGTGAACTACGTCCCTCTAAAAATCACACGTAATTAAACAAAAAATGCTTAAGTAAATACCGAATGACAACGTGATATAAACATCCAGCTCCTGCTGGAAAAATGGCCTGTCTTAGCATTCGGTAAAAATAACCACAACGTGAGAAGAGATCATGTCTAAACCATTCGTCTGGCAGGATCCGTTTTTGCAAGATAAAGACGGTACAGAATATAAATTAATTAGCGATCAACATATTATGGTAACGAAGTTAGACGGTGAAAACGTAGTAAAAGTCGCCCCTGACGCGTTAACGTTGCTTGCCCGACAGGCATTTTATGAAGCCTCTTTTTTCTTACGCTCTGCTCATTTGCAACAGGTCGCCAGCATTCTTAACGATCCGCAAGCCAGCAGTAATGACAAATACGTGGCCTTGCAGTTACTGCGAAATGCAGAGGTCTCGGCAAAGGGAATATTACCCAACTGTCAGGACACAGGCACAGCAACGATTGTTGCCAGCAAGGGACAACATATCTGGACCGGGTGCAATGATGCTGAAGCCCTGAGCAAAGGTATTTACAGCACTTTCCAGGAAAATAATCTGCGTTTTTCGCAAAATGCGCCACTGGATATGTATACCGAGATGAATACCCAAACCAATCTCCCGGCGCAGATTGATATCAGCGCCGTACCCGGCGACGAATACCATTTTCTGTGTGTTAATAAAGGGGGAGGCTCCGCCAATAAAGCCGCGCTTTATCAGGAAACAAAATCTCTCCTGCAACCGGAAAAACTGACCGCATTTTTAATTGAAAAAATGAAATCGCTGGGCACCGCCGCCTGTCCGCCCTACCATATCGCCTTTGTCGTCGGAGGACTTTCTGCCGATCAGGCGTTAAAAGTCGCCAAACTGGCTTCAACGAAATACTACGATAATCTGCCCACCAGCGGAAACGAGCAGGGACAAGCATTCCGCGATGTTGAACTGGAAAAAACATTGCTCGACGCCAGCCAGCAATTTGGTATTGGTGCTCAGTTTGGTGGCAAATATTTCGCTCATGATATTCGTGTTATTCGTCTGCCACGCCACGGCGGCTCCTGCCCAATTGCCATGGCGCTCTCCTGTTCCGCCGATCGCAATATTAAGGCCAAAATTAACAAACACGGTATCTGGCTGGAAAAACTCGAACATAATCCGGGGCAATATATTCCTGTATCAATGCGGGAAGAAAATCGCACGCATCATATGCATCTCGATCTGAATCGTCCATTGCGTGACGTGATGCAAGATCTCGCCACGTTACCGGTCGGCACCCGCGTGTCGTTAAGTGGGCCAATCGTGGTGGCGCGCGATATCGCCCACGCAAAAATTAAAGAGCGACTGGATAACGGTGAACCGATGCCGGATTACCTGAAACATCATGTTGTCTATTACGCAGGGCCGGCGAAAACACCAGAAAACATGGCCTGCGGTTCATTGGGGCCAACCACTGGCGGTCGAATGGACGGTTATGTCGATACCTTTCAGGCAGCGGGCGGCAGTCTGGTCATGTTGTCGAAAGGCAACCGCAGCCAGCAGGTCACCGATGCCTGTCACAAACATGGCGGCTTTAATCTGGGAAGTATTGGCGGTGCGGCGGCGTTACTGGCGCAAGAATATGTCAAAAGCCTTCGCTGTCTGGAATACCCGGAGCTGGGCATGGAAGCCGTGTGGATGATGGAAGTTGAAAATCTGCCCGCATTCATTCTGGTGGATGATAAAGGCAATAATTTCTTTAGCCAGTTTGAGCAGCAACACCGCTGTGCCAGTTGCCCTGCGGGGCATTAATGAAAGTGAATGTTACGCTTTAGTCGTGCAGGGTGAGCTGATCTTTATGCTGGCTTACCATTTTCTGGATACTGAAGAGGTGAACGCCTCACTGCAAAATTGCCCCATCAGGCACAACCAGGTCTCGACGGTTAATATCTGCGCCTGGCATTTCGCCAGGCGTAGGTTTACATCTCCTCCGGCACCACCGATTTTGCCAGCAACCACTCACGAAAGAGCTGCAAGTGCGGATATTCAGCCTTCTCTTCCCGCCACGTCATAATGAAGCGATTACCGGTAAGAATGGGCACATCGCACGGGATCACCATATCACCACTATCTAAATCGTGTTGGATAGCGAACCGCGGCAGCAATGCCACGCCGAGATTAGAGCGCACGGCGGCAATCAGCATCGAAAGCAAATCGAAACGCGGCCCATTATTGACCAGCGGACTGCTAACGCCCGATAGCGCAAACCACTCTTCCCAGCCAGTAATACGGGTGCTCTGATGCAGAAGAGGTAGCTCACTAAGTAGTTCTGCAACGGACAGCTTTTGATCGGGCAGTGAAAGCAAACTGCCGCTGCATACTGGCAGAATCTCTTCCTCAAAGAGATATTCTACCTTCGACCAGGGGGCGCAAAAATTTTCGCGCATAATGACAGCATCGTATTCCCGATTAAGAAAATCCCCGTTATTGGCTAATGAGTGGATATTGACAATAATATCGGGATACAATTTATTGAACTCACGTAAATTGGGGATCAACCAGTGCGTGCTGAAGGTAGGATTGACAGCAAGCTCAATAACCTGAACCGTGGGTTGCCAGGTCATGATAGTATTTGTGTCACGCTCCAGTTTATTCAATGTTTCTTTAACAATTCCCAGATAATATTTACCGGCATCATTAAGGAATATTCTTTTTTTAGAATGCGCAAATAATGATATATGTAAAAACTCTTCCAGTGCGCTAACTTGTCTGAATACTGCACTTTGGGTTAACGCCAACTCCTCTGCTGCTCTGGTATAACTTTCATGACGTGCGACTACCTCAAAAGTCACCAGCAATTCCGTTTTGGGTATTTTTCCTCTCATAATGCCGTCCCTTAAAAATAGTTTAAACTATCAAAAATACATTACTTATTACTAAGTAATGGTAACCAAAGCAGCAATAAATAATTTATAAGTATCATGATTGATATTTATAACCCAGCACGTTCGGTATGGCAATTACCTTAATGAGGCAATAATAATCCGAAAAGCAAAACGCCCTTCGGATTATTATAATCAATATTAAGAAAAACTATTAAACTGATAATTATCATATCTATGGATATTATGATAAACAACCAACACCGATTTTATTTTTGATTTATCGCATATCCTTCTAAGAATTTTTGCGATGCTGCAATATCCGGAGTAAAGATGCGATCCTGCTCGACAAACGGCACGACTTTTCTGTAGGCGGTAAACATCGCTTTTGTTGATTTACCTAATGCCAGTTGTGGATCGGCTTGCAACCGCAAATCGATTGCCTGCGCGGAATGCATCAATTCAATGCCATAAATAATGTTCAAATTATCAACCACCTGTTTCAGTCTTCTGGCTGCATGGTCGTTATTGGCACCGGTATCTTCAATGCCTCCGGCAACCGGTTGAATATCGAAAGAAACAGGATTGGCGAGATCAACATTTTCTGCATGCAGCGCGACAAAAGGAATATGCAGCGAACCGAAGCCGTGACCTTTATTACCGGGTGCCGACAGGAAGCGCGTTAAACCCGTAAAGTGATCATCTTCCAGGTGCAGCGAGCGACGCATACTGTTATGCGAAACATGCACTAACGCCACGGTCAGACGCTGGGTGGCAAGCGCAACAGGTAACGATTCGAAGTTTGCCGTCGGGAAAATCCCGCCGCTGATTGCGCCATCTTTAACAAAATATTGCGCGACCTGGCTGGAATCCTGGTACGCCTTATCAGCATTCAGCACAGTTGCCGGGTTATCGTCAGAACTGTTGATCTGCACGGTAATGATATCTTCTGCGTCATGTAGCGCACGTACCGACTCAGAAAGGGTATACACCGTTGTTCTGAACGATAACGGATCCTGCAATGCGCGTTTGTCATCCTTATGCCATAAATAAGAACCGATTAACGCATCGCGGATCTCTTTCGCGGAATCAGCCAACTGCGGGAAAGGACGCACGCCGATCGACTGCGGCAGTACCGGCGCGACGTTACCATTCAACGCTTCCAGACTCATAGCGAAAACCACCGGGCTGACATTCAGCACCTGGCGTGCCGACCGTACCGCTTCAATCGCATACGCCGTGCCAACGCTGTTGTTCGACAAAATCGCCAGCATATCTTTACCCTGCGGCACCAGTGGTTTAAGCCCCACTTTCGCCAGCGCATCGCCACCACTCATTTCCACGCCATTAACCCGCGCTTTCCATTCCCCCATCATCACCAGGCCAACGTGTGATGCGAGCATAATATCTGCTGCGCCAATGCTTCCACGCGCCGGAATTAAAGGTGTAACGCCGCGATTAATAAATTCAGCATACAGTTCGGCAATATAAGGCTGCGCTCCGGTTTGCCCATGCAGCATGGTATTTAAACGTAATACCATTGAGAGACGAGCAAGATAATCCGGTAACATTGAGCCGACGCCTGCAGAATGGGCGCGCAGCGCGGCAGCATTAAATTTTTTCGATGCGTCAATCACCTCAGGCGTTAAATTTCCTTTGGCATCAAATATCGGCTGGTCTTTATTTAGCCCTACGCCCACGGTTAAACCGTAAACGGGTGTTCCAGAATGCGCGGCGGTCATCACCAAATTTGCTGACACTCAATATTTAATGAACATGCCCCTGCCAGAGTCGCCGCCAGCGATTGTGCTCCACCCATGCCACCCAGACCCGCAGTCAGGATCCACTTTCCGCTTAGCGAATTGTTGTAGTGCTGACGCCCCGCCTCAACAAAGGTTTCAAACGTTCCCTGCACAATGCCCTGGCTACCAATGTAGATCCACGAACCGGCGGTCATCTGTCCATACATGAACAGACCTTTGCGATCGAGTTCGTTGAAGTGATCCCAGTTGGCCCATTGCGGCACCAGGTTAGAGTTGGCGATCAACACACGTGGCGCGTCAGTATGGGTTTTAAATACACCAACGGGTTTACCGGACTGAACCAGCAGCGACTCATCGGGTTCCAGATTTTTCAGGGATTCCAGAATCTGGTCGAAACACTCCCAGTTACGTGCCGCGCGGCCAATACCGCCGTACACCACCAGATGTTGCGGATTTTCAGCCACGTCTGGATCAAGGTTGTTCTGCAACATCCGATAGGCAGCTTCGATCTGCCAGTTTTTGCAATGCAGTTGAGTACCTTGTGGCGCATGGATGACGCGGCTGGTATCAATACGAGGATCTGAAGGCTTACTCATGAATCTTCTCCTGTTACTGGATAAAATTAAATGCTGTAATCGCTCAGAAAGATGAGCGAATGAATACAGAAACGGCTTATATAATTCCTGTTTATAATTTCGTATTATTAATTCATTTAGTGAATTTAATTTCTATAGCATATTCACCGTGAATATAAATTCAAAAAAATTGCCAACGCTTTGTATGCGAATTCAATATGCTTAATTTAACTTTTGGAAAAAGTGATATTGTTGGCAAAATATTTTCTCATTTGAACATATGAATATGATGAGATTGCAAGATGTCTGTAATTTAATTATTCGCAAAAACGTATTCACGACAGCTAATCATTAACGTAATAGCCGAAAAACCAGCGTTGTATCAAGAGCATAATACATTGACATATAGCGACATTTAAAAAACCATTAATTTTCAAGCATAAGAGCATGTCTTGTTATCATTAATACATATTCTATTTTTATCATCCTTAAAATAACAAACCCTAACTGAAAAAACTGACAAACATATAAAATTAAAAAATATGAACCCTGGAGAATATAATTTTTCATTTTCAACAAAATGGCATCAAGAAGAAGCGGTGGTCGCTTATAAGCGATATTGATTCACTTATCGAAGTCCCGCAGGAGACAGGATTGATTCAACCAGCAGTCAGATTTCGACCGTGGTTAACGTTTAAGGCATAAAAAAGGCCATCATAAGATGGCCAACCATGTCGAAACCGACAGCCCTTCGCCATTCCTGTAGAGGGACGCGGCGAGGGCTATTTCTTATTACAGATATTTATTTCAGAACAGTTTTCAGTGCTTCACCGATGTCAGCCAGGCTGCGAACGGTTTTCACGCCTGCGGCTTCCAGGGCAGCAAATTTCTCATCCGCAGTCCCTTTACCACCGGAAATGATTGCACCTGCGTGACCCATACGTTTGCCTTTCGGCGCAGTCACACCGGCAATGTAACCCACAACTGGCTTGGTGACGTGCTCTTTGATGTACGCAGCCGCTTCTTCTTCGGCGCTACCGCCGATCTCACCGATCATCACGATCGCTTCGGTCTGCGGATCTTTTTCGAACATTTCGAGAATGTCGATAAAGTTAGAGCCAGGGATCGGATCGCCGCCGATACCGACACAGGTAGACTGACCGAAACCGTAATCCGTGGTCTGTTTAACTGCTTCATAAGTCAGCGTACCGGAACGGGAAACGATACCCACTTTACCAGGGCGATGGATGTGGCCCGGCTGGATACCGATTTTACACTCACCCGGAGTGATTACGCCCGGGCAGTTCGGGCCAATCATGCGCACGCCCGCTTCGTCCAGTTTCACTTTCACGGTCAGCATATCCAGCGTCGGGATGCCCTCAGTGATGGTGATGATAAGCTTAATGCCTGCGTCGATGGCTTCCAGAATGGAGTCTTTGCAGAACGGTGCTGGTACGTAGATAACAGAAGCAGTGGCACCAGTGGCAGCTACTGCTTCACGCACGGTGTTGAACACCGGCAGGCCAAGGTGGGTGGTGCCGCCTTTACCTGGAGTTACGCCGCCCACCATTTTAGTGCCGTATGCAATGGCCTGTTCAGAGTGGAAAGTCCCCTGGCTACCGGTAAAGCCCTGGCAGATAACCTTGGTGTTTTTATCAATTAAAATGGACATTATTTCCCCTCCACTGCGGCAACAACCTGCTGAGCTGCATCCGTCAGACCTTTTGCTGCAATAATATTCAGGCCGCTGTCAGCCAGTTTCTTCGCGCCGAGTTCGGCGTTGTTACCTTCCAGACGTACGACAACCGGGACGTTAACACCCACTTCTGCTACCGCACCGATGATACCGTCAGCAATCAGGTCGCAACGAACGATACCGCCAAAGATGTTAACCAGAACGGCTTTTACTTTTTCGTCAGAGAGGATGATTTTGAATGCTTCGGTCACGCGTTCTTTGGTTGCACCACCGCCAACATCGAGGAAGTTAGCCGGTTCACCGCCGTGCAGTTTAACGATGTCCATCGTGCCCATCGCCAGGCCTGCGCCGTTAACCATACAACCGATGTTGCCGTCCAGCGCTACGTAGTTCAGTTCCCACTGTGCAGCCTGCGCTTCACGCGGATCTTCCTGCGACTGGTCGCGCATTTCGCGCAGATCAGGCTGGCGGAACAGTGCGTTACCATCAGCGCCCAGTTTGCCGTCGAGGCAGATAAGATCGCCCTGTTTGGTGATAACCAACGGGTTGATTTCGATCAGCGCCAAATCCCGTTCCAGGAAAATGGTCGCCAGGCCCATGAAAATTTTGGTGAACTGTTGAACCAGTTTACCTTCCAGACCCAGTTTGAACGCCAGCTCGCGTCCCTGATACGGCATCGGGCCGGTCAGCGGATCAAGCGCAACTTTGTGGATCAGGTGCGGGGTTTCTTCCGCCACTTTTTCGATTTCCACGCCACCTTCAGTGGAGGCCATAAAGACCACGCGACGGGAGCTACGGTCAACAACGGCACCAAGATACAGCTCTTTCGCGATATCGGTCGCCGCTTCAACCAGAATCTGGTTAACCGGTTGTCCATTGGCGTCTGTTTGATACGTTACCAGACGCTTGCCCAGCCAGTTTTCTGCAAAAGCACGGATGTCTTCTTTGCTGTTTACCACTTTCACACCGCCCGCTTTACCGCGGCCACCAGCGTGAACCTGACATTTCACTACCCACGGACCGGCACCGATTTTTGAAGCGGCTTCTTCTGCTTCGCGCGGAGTAGTACAGGCATAACCCACCGGTGCTGGTAAGCCATAGCGGGCAAAAAGTTGTTTTGCCTGATATTCATGTAAGTTCATGTATTCTGTCCATCCTTTAGTAATCGTTATCTTTTAAACCGTAGACCGAATGTGACGTATCGCTTCCGGGTATTGTCGGATGCGGCGCGAGCGCCTTATCCGACCTACATCAGAGTCACCCATAGGCCTGATAAAACGCGTTAAGCGTCGCATCAGGCATCGCTTGTCGGATGCGGCGCGAGCGCCTTATCCGACCTACATCGGAGTCACCCGTAGGCCTGATAAGACGCGTCAGCGTCGCATCAGGCATCGCTTGTCGGATGCGGCGCGAGCGTCTTATCCGACCTACATCGGAGTCACCCGTAGGCCTGATAAGACGCGTTAAGCGTCACATCAGGCATCGCTTGTCGGATGCGGCGCGAGCGCCTTATCCGACCTACATCGGAGTCACCCGTAGGCCTGATAAGA